>JAFTSR010000344.1 GCA_017467225.1 Clostridia bacterium
AATAAGCCGCGTCTTACCGAGCTTATAATCCCCTCGGTCGATAACTTCGGGCACTACCCCTTCCGCGGATGCGATTCGCTTCTCGAATTCACCGTCCCCGTCACCCTGGATGTGACCGACACCTCCTGGCGCATTTACGCCCGTCACCAGGCTGACGAGCCGCAGATGGTCGGCACCACCGCCACCATTGACAACGCCTCCATTACCGAGGGCTGCGAAATTCACGGCACGGTCAAGAACAGCGTGCTGGGCTCCGGCGTCAAGGTCATGTACGGCGCCTACGTCAAGGACAGCGTCATCATGGGCAACACCGTCATCGGTGAGGGCGCGACCGTCAATTACACCATTTTGGACGAGGGCGTTGACGTCGGCGCCGGCGCCAAGATCGGTGAAGCAAAAGAAACCGCAAAAGATATTACCGTTATCGGCACGGGCGTCAAGGTTCCCTCGGGCACCGTTATTCCCGCCGGCGAGATGATTTCGGAACTGTAAGGAGGACACACAGCTATGAGTACCGCAGGATTGATCTTTTCCAACTTGAATCAGAATAAGCTCTCGCAGATGACACGTCAGCGCGTGCTGGCAAGCGTTCCCTTCGGCTGCCGCTATCGCCTGATCGACTTCCCGCTCTCCAACATGGTCAACGCGGGTATTACCAACATCGGTATCGTTACCGGCTACAACTACCAGTCGCTGCTTGACCACCTCGGCAACGGCAAGGACTGGGATCTGGCGCGCCGCTCGGGCGGTATCCGCATCATTCCGCCCTACATTTCGGCATACGAAAATCCCGCGCTGCATAAGATGTATATCTCGCGTCTGGAGGCTATGCTCTCCGCTGCTTCCTTTATCCGCAATTGCCCGGAGGATTATATCGTCATCTCCGACTGCGACGTGGTATGTAACATTGACGTTGCCGCGCTGGTCGAGGAGCACAAGAAAAACGGTGCACAGGTGACATTCCTTGCCAAGACTATGGACGTAGTCCCCGGTCAGCTGGATGCCATTGACTTCGTCCTTGAGAGCGACGAGTGCGGCAAGGTGACCCACTTCACGCACTACAAGCCCGGCACCACCGGCAAGATGAACGTCTTTGCACAGGTCATGGTCATGGACACCGCCTTCCTTCGCAGCATCGTTGACGAGGCGACCGCGCAGGGCTTCAACAGCTTCTACAACGACATCATCCGCCCCAACGCAGACAGACTCAACATGCACGTCGTTTACACCGATAACTGGTTCGCACAGATGCATTCCATGGAGCACTACTTCCGCTACTCGATGGAGCTGCTCAACAGCAACGTTCGCGCAGATCTCTTCAAGAAAGAAAATCTGCCCATCCAGACCAAGGTCCGCAACAGCCCTCCCACTCGCTATCTGCCCGGCGCCAAGGTATCCGGCTCGTTGGTCGCTGATGGCTGCGTGATCGAGGGTACGGTCGAGAATTCGATTATTTTCCGTGGCGTTCACGTCGGTCGCGGTGCGGTCATCCGCAATTCCATTCTGATGCAGGGCACCTACGTTGGCGATCACGCATCTCTGCAGTGCGTCGTTACCGACAAGAACGTACTGATCCAGAACGGCAGAACACTTTCCGGTCACGAGAGCATGCCCTTCTACATTGCCAAGGGCAGCCACGTTTGATCCGCACAGGAGGTAAGCTATGGCAAAAATTTTATTTGTCGGCGGCGAGGCGCTTCCCTTTGCCGCGACGGGTGGTCTTGGCGACGTTCTGGGCTCTCTGCCTGCTGCCGTAGCCGCAGCCGCTCCCGAGGATGATGTCCGCGTGGTCATGCCTCTTTACGCACAGGTCGGTAAAATCTGGCGCGAGCAGATGAAGGAAGAGGCTGTCTTTACCGTGCAGCTGGCATGGCGTAATCAGTATTGCGGCGTCTATTCGCTCAAAAAGGACGGCGTCACCTACTACTTCATCGACAACGAATATTATTTCAAGCGCGATACGCTGTACGGCTGCTTTGACGACGGCGAAAGATACGCCTACTTCTGCAAGGCTGTCATGGATATGATGCCGCAGCTGGATTTCTATCCCGACATTCTCCACGCGCACGACTGGCAGGCTGCAATGACGGTGGTTTATCTGCACACGCTCTACCGCCGCACGCCCGGCTACGAAAACATGCGCTCGATCTTTACCATTCACAATATCGAATATCAGGGCAAATACGACTTCGGGATTCTGCATGATGTCTTCGCGCTCAACTACGAGCAGTACTCGCTGATGAACTACGGTGGCTGCATCAATTTGATGAAGGGTGCCATTGAGTCGGCGGACATCGTCTCGACCGTCTCTCCCAAGTACGCCAAGGAGATCACCACGCCCGAGTATTCTCACGGTCTGTATCACATTCTGCGCGACAACACACATAAGCTTCGCGGCATTCTCAACGGTATTGACTACACCTACTATAATCCCGCCATTGATCCCGTCATTGAAAAGAATTTCAGCGTCAAGACGATCAAGGACAAATATGACAACAAAACCGCACTGCAGGAGAAGCTGGGTCTGCCCGAGGACGAAAATATTCCTATGCTGGCAATTATTTCTCGTTTGGCTTCGCACAAAGGTCTTGACTTGATCTCTGAAATTGCGTATAATTTAATGGAGAGCCAGGACGCGCAGCTGGTGGTGCTCGGTAAGGGCGAGGCAAGATACGAGCAGTTCTTCCTTGATCTGCAATCTCGCTTCCCCGACAAGGTTCGCGCGCTGATCGAATACGACCGCGATCTGTCCAAACGCATCTACGCCGCCTGCGACATCTTCCTGATGCCCTCCAAGAGTGAGCCCTGCGGTCTGTCGCAGATGATCGCTTCCCGCTACGGTGCCATTCCCGTCACCCGTGAGACCGGCGGTCTGTACGACTCCATCAAGGGCTACTACGAGGCTGACGGTGAGATCTACGGCAACGGCTTTACCTTTGCCAACTACTCCGCCGCCGAGCTCAAGGAGCGCACCGAGGCAGCCATCGCGCTGTACAACCGTCCCCGTAAGCGCCGCGCGCTGATCGAGAAGATCATGAACACCGACTTCTCCTGGAACGTCTCGGCCACCAGCTACCTGGATATGTATCGCTCCCTGCTCTGATTTCCCCTGTCCCAATTTTTCACCCCATATAAGAAAGGTTACGACTCAATGAACAGCTATTCCCCTACCGCAATCGAAATCAAAAAGAATTTGGAAGATAAGCTCTCCCGCTACTTCGGCTGCACCGCATCCGAGGCGAGCCGTGAGCAGATGTACAAAGCCACCGCCATGACCATCCGCGACATTCTGACGGCCAAGCGCGGCGAATACAAAAAGAAGGTCAACCGTGCCGGCGGCAAGAGAGTGTACTACATGTGCATGGAATTTTTGCTCGGCCGCTCGCTGCGCACCAACGTGTGCAATCTCGGTCTTGACAAGGCATACGCCGAGGCGCTCAGCGCCCTTGGATTTACGCTGGACGATCTGTACGAGTGTGAGCCCGACGCAGGTCTTGGCAACGGCGGTCTTGGC
>JAFTSR010000345.1 GCA_017467225.1 Clostridia bacterium
GTCTTGCATTGAGCAAAGCAAGCAAATAATTTGAAGTTCTTGACGGGGTGTGGGGGAACTTCTGTCAAGAAGTTCCCCCACATAAAAGGAGCATTCCCACGTAAAAGGAGCATCCTCTATGTTAGGATGCTCCTTTGCTTATATCCGATTCCACTTTTTCTCAGCGACGTGCATAAACTGTAGCCCCATCAGAATCTCGCCGACTGTCCAGCCGGACTCGATGCAGCAGGGCGCCCAGCCGACGTCATGCGGTACGCCGTAGCTTTCCAAGCGGTTCATGTCCATGGCGCGAGTCCAGGCACCGTCAAGCAGTTCATCGTCGCTGTGCAGCTGCGCACGCACCATAAAGGCAGCAATCTCGCACCATTTATCGTAAAAGCGTTGTTCGCCTGTAGCAAAATAGGCGTAGGCGAAGCCAAGTGGCAGCCAGTTGTTGGAGTACAAAAGATCGGCCACGGGATCGCCGTTGTTGGCAAGCAGGGCGCACTCACCGCGGTCGTTGCGCGCACACGCAGCCCTGTAGCCGGTATCCCACTCGGCAAAGCCGCCCGAGGGATGCTGCACGCGCGCCAGATCATCCACAACGCGACACAGCCACCCGTAATGCTCACGCATGCCCGTCCGCTCGTACAAGAGCGCCAGCGGCAGCACCAAGCGACACATTTCCTCGGTCTCGCTGGTCTCCCGACGCGTATCGGGATACAGCGCCATCAGCGAGGTCAATCCTCGCTCAGCTACCTCTGCATAGCGCGCAGCGCCTCCCGCTCTTGCCGCCAGCAGCAGCGCCGCGTGGTAATACGCATTATAATGCGCGCTGGGCACGCCGACACCGGCCTGCTTGAGTTGGGCAAACCGCGCCTCGTTCATATCACAAATATCGGTACGGAAGGGGCGTAGACCGTCCTCACCCGTTGTTTCCACCAAATAATCCAGCGCTACGCAGGCATCGTCAAAATGCTTGGCGCCGCCGCCGAAGTTTTCCGCCAAAAGCGTACCCAAAATGGCGCGCGCCACGTCATCCTGATAGCAGACCTCCCAGGCGGTCTCGGTCCAGCGCAGCATACCGCGATGCTTCCCCTCCTTGACCTGCATGAAATCAAAGCAATAATTGGCGGTATTTTCATAAATCGCGCGACTGCCTGCGTTGCCGGTGCAAATGGCATCCATCAAAAACGCACCGCCGACCTCACCCGTACAATCCGCACGGACGGTATCGGCGCGTAGCTGCACGCCATCCTTGGCTCTCACGTGATGCGAAAAGCCCTCCTTGACACCGTCTGCTCCGTTATTTTTAAGTATTTGCGCGCGAGAGAACCAGGAAAGTCCCTTTTGCACTGCCTCGCGCACATCAGCCGACGAGGTAACGCAAGCATCCGTTCTGTGCCAACACAGTGGTGCAGGAAAATGAAGCGTCATCGGCTCGCCGGTCAGAAATGCCACAATCCCATGGAGCAATTTTTCCCAGAAATCGCGGGGTGCCAGTCTGGCACGACGGAAATTGCACAGGCGAAAAGCGCAGATCATGGTGTGGTCGTCAGGCATCCCCAGCGCGAATGCGCCACTCGCCATCTGCTCCTCGCTCATATCAGCGTGGTCATGTCCGCAGATGTAGTCAAAATATCGCAGAATGACATGTGTTGCTGCAGGCATAAAATAGTATGGAATTCGCTCATTGCAGTGATCGTCAAGAATATCTCCTCGCTCCAGCGCACAAAAATCCTTGTCGCTGACCATCAGGCGATGATGGGTGCTCGGAATCGGATTATCACAATAGATCTGCCCCAGCGATGCAACGAACTCGGCAAAGACCGGCTTTCCCTGCTCTCGCATCTGCTCAATCTTAATGCGCAGTGCTGCATGCAATACCCAAGGAGTCGCTCTGTTCCCGCCCAAAAGGCAAGCAGCGTCAAATTCGTCGGGCGAAAACTCGACGTCCTCATCGGTAAACAATACGGCACCCGCGCAGTTATGCAGCAAAAGCCCTGCCAGATCACTGCGCTCGGAACAAAAAATCGCAATCCGTCTCATGCCGTCATTCTCCTTTATTATCTTTGTCTTTGACGCCACTGCCCGTGCCCGTAGTAGTGGGGGAGGTGATCTTGCCGCGCAGGAAAGGCAAAACGGTCTCCATCCATAGCTTACCCGCCTCACCGGTCAGCTGCGCCAAGCCACCGAACAATGTTTTTCTCGTCTCGGCATCACTCTCCTTCATCAGCTTGAGAAGCCAGGTGCGATCGGCGGTCAGCTCGGTCAAGGTCGCCGCGTTGTTGGCCGTCAAAAAGCGATACAGCGCATCCACAAATGCCTCGCGCGACTCATCGCTCATAGAATAAATCCACGCCTTGATCGACTGCTCGATCCTACGGCTTTCCTTGGTCAGCTCCTCCTCCGGCACAAAGCGGTCGCCCAAGACCTCCCAGGTAAAGCCGTTGTGCTGCCACAGTCCCGTCGCATTGCTTTTAACCACACGATAGCGGTCGTTATGCTCCAGGAGTCGTCCGACCACCGAGCTTTGCGGAATCAGCGTGGTGATGCGATCCTGCATCTGTAAAAAAGCCGCGCTCTCCACCATCTCGTGCCGGAAGCCGGGTCCGTCGTTGTTGAACACCTGTACGATGCGATCCTTGTATTCCTCCTTGCAATGCACCGCCGAGTAAATGGCCAGATTGCCGCCCTTACTGTGACCGCCAATATAGACGCGGCGGTGCGGACAGCGCGCCATCACCGCATTGACGTATTCCACCGCTCGCAGCTGCGCCGGAACAGCAGCCACGTGACTCATATTGAAATTTTCCTTCCAGCCGACAATCGTATCGTCGGTGCCGCGGAAGGCAATATACATGTCCTCCGTACTTAAAAAGACGGTCACGGCAGCGAATTGCACCTGCTCGTCCGTCTGCACCTGGTTGATATAATCCGATAGCAGCAGATGACGAAAACGGTTGCATTGTCCCATCAGCAAAAACATGTCGTGAATTTCCTTGGGAACCAGAAGTCCAAGGTTCGGCTGCTGGGCACCGACGCGGACGGCATACTGCCTTGCCGCCTCACCGATGGTCATGGTGCCGCCGCTGCCGTACGGCGGCAAAACATGTTGCAAATCTATAAAGGTCATTTTGGAAAAGATCAGATTGTCCACCTCGCCAAGCGGTGAGGCCGAAAACGGGAGATCTCCTCTCCAGCGCAAATAATCCATCAGATTTGCCACGAAAAACGCCTCCTTTACAGTAATCCAATGCCTTTGAGGCCCACTACCGTCAAAAAGACGGCAATCATAGAACCAATGCTCGTCCAGACGACGTACTGGCTGGCCAGCTGATCGTCGTTGCCCATCTCACCTGCCATAACGGCGCTGGAAACGGCAACGGGCGAGCCGAACAGCGCGACAAGCGCAGCATAATCTCCGCTCCCCAAGGTCAGAATACTCAGCTTTGAGAGCAGGATCGCCACGCCAAGACCAAGAGCCGGTGCGGCCAAAATTCGCAAAAACGTACCCAAAAGGACTTCCCTTTTCATGCTTCCAAGCACGTCAAAGCGGAACTGTCCGCCCAGCACCACAAGCGCCAGCGGTGTGGCCAGCTGCGAGAGATAGCGGATGGCGGTGTACAGAAAGGGCAGATCATATTGCAGCGAAAAGACGGGAGCACCGTCTGCACCCACGGGCAAAAGCGCACGAATGCCAAGGCAAACAAAGCCCAGCGCGATGCCGATGATCAAAGGATTGGTAATCACCTTTTTGCCGATACCACGCAGCCGCGCCGACCGGCTTTCCTTTTGATCCCCCACGTAAGCGGACAGCGCCAGAACCGCCAGCATATTAAAAAGCGGAATGGTAAAGGCATTGGTTACCGATACCGCCGCCACGCCGGCAGCACCGCCCAGCGCCTGCGCCAGCGGCATACCAATGACGGCCAGATTGGAGCGGAAGGTGCACTGCCACAGCACACCGCGGCGGCGCGCATCCTTGACAAAGCAATGCGCACACACCCATCCCACAAAGAAAAGCATCAAAACCATCAAAACGCAGTAGCCAACCGTTCCCCAGGCAACGTCCTGTAGGCTATCTATGGCATATACGTTGGAGAAAAGCAGCACCGAAAGGCCAACCCGAAATACCAGTTTGTTCGCTGTCTTTAAAAAAGCATCGTCAAAAAAGCCACGTCGGCGTAAAAAGTATCCGAGCAGCATCAAAAGCAAAATCGGCAGGACAGCGTTGAGCGAAAATGCAAAAATTTCTTTCATTTCTCAA
>JAFTSR010000346.1 GCA_017467225.1 Clostridia bacterium
GTTCTGATGTTCGGTATGGACGCCATGTCCGATGCCGTCGCCGGTCTGCGTGACGTTCCCGCCTTCCGCGAGTTGTTTATCATGTTTTCCAATCCGCTGCTTGGCGTGCTGGTCGGCGCCCTTGTCACGGGCATCGTTCAGTCCAGCTCGGCCTCCGTCGGTATTTTGCAGGCGCTGACCGTCACCGGTCAGATCAGCCTTGGCACCGCCATCCCGATCATCATGGGTCAGAACATCGGTACCTGCGTGACCGCTATGCTGTCCTCGATCGGCACCAACCGCAACGCACGTCGCGCAGCTGTCGTCCACCTGTCCTTCAACGTCGTCGGTACCGCCGTTTGGCTGGCCGTCTTCTGGGTCGGCAAGGCCTTCTTCCTGCCCGAAAGCTTGATCAATCTCCCGGCAGATGCTGCCACCATCGCCATAGCGCACTCCGCCTTCAATATTGCTTGCACCGTTCTGCTGCTCCCCATGTCCTCCCTTTTGGAAAAGCTGGCGTATCGCATCGTTCCCGAGAAAAAGGACGCACAGCCCGAGGCCATCACCATGCTGGACGAGCGTCTTCTGCACACGCCAGCCGTCGCGCTGGAGCGCTGCCACGTCTTGGTCAAGACCATGGGCGAACGTGCCGTCTACGCTATGCGCAGCGCCATTCTCGCGCTGCACGCCTACACACCTGCTTTGGCTGAAGAAATCCGCGAGATTGAGGACGAAACCGACCGCTACGAGGACATGATCGGCACCTATCTGATCAAGCTGAGCGCAAGACAGCTGGGCGACCACGATAGCGCACAGGCCGCGCAGTATCTCAAGGTCATCGGTGACTTTGAGCGCATCTCCGACCACGCCGTCAACCTGATCGAATCCGCCGAGGAGCTGCGCGAAAAGAATATCCGCCTGACCGATGCCGCCACCGAAGAACTCAACAGCCTGACCGCTGCCGTCCGTGAAATCCTCAACCTTTCCTTGACCGCTTTCCTGGAGGACGATCTCAAATCCGCTGCCAGCGTTGAGCCGCTGGAGCAGATCATCGACCATCTGAAGGAATGGATGCGCTCGCAGCACATTCTCCGTTTGCAGAGCGGCGAATGCAGCGTCGAGGCCGGCTTCATTCTGTCCGACCTTCTGACCAACCTGGAGCGCACCGCCGATCATTGCTCCAACATCGCAGGCTGCGTCATCGACGTCCACCAGAACCGCATGAATCTGCACGAGTCGCTGCGCCTGACCCGTACCGAGAGCAGCGAATATGCCACCCTGTACGAGCAGTACGCTGTCAAGTATCTTCCGCAGCCCTGATTCTCATGAAAAAGTCATCTGAAACACAAATTTTTCGCCCCATTGCGCACATCCATACCGATTTTCCCGCCAAGTTTGGCATTCCGCGGCAAAGCGGACTGATCGAGGAGCTGCGCGGCACCATCGTCTTCACTCCGGAGTATCGCAATCCGGACGCGCTGCGCGGCATCGAGGGCTTTTCCCATCTTTGGCTGCTGTGGCAGTTTTCCGAGGCCGTGCGTGAAAAATGGCAGCCGATGGTGCGTCCGCCACGTTTGGGTGGAAATACACCTATGGGGGTCTTCGCCACCCGTTCGCCGTTCCGTCCCAATCCGATTGGTCTTTCCTCTGTGCGCCTTGTCAGCGTCGAGGCAACCGAAACCCAGGGCTGCGTGCTGCACGTAGCCGGCGCCGATCTGATGGATGGCACGCCCATCTACGACATCAAGCCGTACCTGCCCTTTACCGATGCGCATCCCGATGCCACCGGCGGCTTCGCCGATCCCGTCCGCGACCACGCGCTGCAGGTTTCCTTTCCGGAGCATCTGCTCGCTCGCCTACCGGCTGACCGTCGCACCGCTGCCGTAGCCGTCCTGGCGCATGACCCGCGGCCGTCCTATCAGAACGACCCAACGCGTGAATACGGCGTCTATTTCGCCGGCCATAATATCATCTTCTTTGTCGACGGCGACCACCTTCGCGTCGAGGATGTGACCGAGATTTGAAGAGAATGAAATTATGCAGGGGGAAACTTCTTGAAAGAAGTTTCCCCCTGCACCCCCTTCAAGAACTTTAATAAAAAAATTTTTATAAGGTCTTGCGCAGAGCTTGGGGCAGAGCCCCAATTTTCTTCCTCTCTTGTGGGGTTGGGGCCCCACATGGCATATCGCTGTTTGTCGGCAGAACAGAACTGCTGAAAATTTAACCTGAAAATTTTCCAAAAGTTTTGGGAAGTCCTGAAACCTTTTTTCAAAAAGGTTTCA
>JAFTSR010000347.1 GCA_017467225.1 Clostridia bacterium
TTGAGGATGATGCCTTCGTTGATGCTGTCCACATTGCTGGTCGGTTCGTCAAGCAGGATCAGTTCGCTGCCACGCAGAAATGCACGGGCCAAACCGATGCGCTGCTTCTCCCCCGCGGAAAGGTTGTCGCCGAGTGCGCCGACCTTCGTTTGGTAGCCGTCGGGCAGGGTGAGGATGAAATCGTGGATGGATGCACGCTTGCAGGCTGCTTCGATCTCATCCTGTG
Source organism: Clostridia bacterium (assembly GCA_017467225.1). The sequence continues at coordinate 227 of JAFTSR010000347.1, forward strand.
TGGCATCGGGCTTGGCGATCCGGAGATTTTCTTCGATGGTTTCGTCAAAAAGATACGTGACCTGGCTGACCATCGTCACATTATCAAGCAGGCTGTCCCCGTCGAGACGGTCAATGTCCACGCCGTTGTAGGCAATATTGCCGTGACGCTTCTGCCAGAAGCGCAGGAGCAATTTCAGAAAGGTGGATTTACCGCATCCGCTTTCGCCGACAATGCCGATGATCTCACCCTTTTCGGCGTGCATACAGATGTCGGTCAGCACTTCCGTTTCGCCGTCATAGGAGAACGAAAGGTCGGATACTTTAAGGTTGCTGTATTCGATTTTTTTGCCGTTTGCCACGGGCTGCACAGCAGGCTTTTCCGCAAGGAGACTGAGCACCCGGTCCCCCGATGCAAAGGTCTGGGTGAGGTTGCCGGGCAAGGCCGAAATCGCAATCACGGGACCGAACGAGCCGAACACGGCCACCACACCGATGACCATCCGCCCTACCGAAAGTACACCTGCGGCGACGAGCGCGATGCCGACCGCCAGTGCCGCGATAATAAAGAGCGATACGCACAATTCGGTTGCCGCACTCGCCTTGGTCATATCGTGCTTCATGGCCTTGGTTTCCCGGAGCAGAACGTCGGAACGGTCATTGACCTCCTGTTCACGCGCCTTGCCTGCATTGTTCAGCACAATGTCCTTGATGCCCTTGATGCTGTCCAGAAAATAGGCGTTGAAGCCGGCAAATTCCGCACGGTATTTTACGCCCGACGCTTTGAGCTTGGCGGAGGAAATCATCGGAACAATCACACCGATGGTAATAAATCCGAGCAATACAACGAGTGCAAGATACCAACTCGACACAAATCCTACAAACAGGAATACGCAGGTGGATACGATCACCGCAATGCAAATGGGCGAGATCGTGTGTGCATAGAATACTTCCAGCGTTTCAATGTCCGAGGTGATCATCGCAATGATGGCACCTTTCTGCTTGCTTTTCAGCTTTGCCGGGCAGAGCGTGCGGAGGGCACCGAAAATCTTGTCCCGGAGTACCGCCAGCAGGCGGAATGCGATATAGTGGTTGCTGTACTGCTCGAAATAACGCAGTAAGCCGCGCAGCACACCGCAGCTGACCGCCAATCCGATGATGAGTCCGTAAGAAAGTGCGATGGATTCTCCAAGTGCCTTGGCCACACCGATGGCCCCAAAGAGCGTCACGCCCATTGCACACAGAAAGCCCACTGCGCCGTTGATGACGGCCAGCACCATGATATAAGCCAGACTGCCCAGCAGGAGAATGAGGCTTGCCATGATTTCCGCACCGCTTCTGCGAAGTTTTTCTTTTTTCATGATGCACTCACCTCCGCATAGCCTTCTTCAAGATGTTTCTGGGTGGTATAAAGCGTGGCATAGCCGCCGCCTGCTGTCATCAGCTCGTCGTGCGTGCCGCTTTCCTTCACTTCACCCGACTCCATATAATAAATCATGTCCGACGGAACGACATTCGCCAGACGGTGCGAGATCACGATCACCGCTTTCGTCTGCGACAGTGCCTTGATATTGGCCATGATGATGGCTTCGCTTTCGATGTCGATGTTGCTGGTCGCTTCATCGAATACGTAAACGTCTTTGTTTGCCACAAGGTTGACCGCCAGCGCAAGCCGCTGCTTCTGACCGCCCGAAATATTGGCGGCATCCTCGGTGATCACTTTATCCAGGCCGCCGTTCGCTCGGATGAAGTCTGCCAGATTGACCTTTTCCAGTGCCGCATAGATTTCCTCGTCGGTCACGTTTTTACGGGCGAGCATGAAGTTTGCCCGGACCGTTTCATTGAAAAGATAGGTGTTGTAGCTGACAACTGCAAGGTGTGCGTAATAAGATGCACGGGAAAGACGTTCCAACGCTTTGCCGCCAACCGTCACGACACCCGATTGCGGACGGAATGCGCCGCACAGCAGATGCACTACGGTAGATTTGCCGCATCCCGATGCACCAA
>JAFTSR010000348.1 GCA_017467225.1 Clostridia bacterium
ACCCACCGCTTTGTCCACGTTGACAAGCCGGGAGTTGAGCGACTTTTAAACCACGCCTATATTTATGGCTTCCGCTTTGACGTTTCCCCCTGGCGCGGACGCACCGATATTTCCTCCATGCCTCGCTTGACGGGATTGGTGAAGAAATTGGTGGATCTGCGTGAGCAGTATCGTGAATTCTTCTATCACGGTACGTTTGTTTGCGATACGGATCTTGTGCTGCCGGCAAAAGTGCGTAAGGGCGAATTTTTGGCTGCTGACGGCGTGCGCCGTCTGATCACACTTTGGAATGATAATCCCACCGAGGTGACTGTTTCGGTCGGTGAGGAGTCTGTAACAATTGCTGCAGGGGAGGTTGCATGTGTATGTTTGAACTGAATGGAAAGGTTGCTTTGGTAACGGGCTCGTCCCGCGGTATCGGGAAGGGAATTGCACTTTCGCTGGCACGCGCAGGTGCGGACGTTGTTGTCAACTACGTTGGCAGCGAGCAGGCCGCACATGAGGTTGCCGCGGAAATTGAAAAGATGGGCAGACGCGCCCTGGTCGTTCGTGCTGACGTCAGCGACGCTGCACAGGTTCGGGCACTGTTTGCAAACATCATGGAAACCTTTGGCAGACTGGATGTTTTGGTTAACAATGCCGGAACGTCGCAGCCGCGCGATATTTTCGAGATGACCGATGAGGATTGGGAGCGCATCATCCGCACCAATCTGACCAGCGGCATGCTTTGCTCCCGCGCTGCCATGGAGATCATGCGTGAGCAGAAATACGGACGCATTATCTTTATTTCCTCGGTGGTCGGCGAGCGCGGCGCGCTGTTCGGTCACGTGCATTATGCCGCGACTAAGAGTGGACAGATCGGTATGGTCAAGACGCTTGCCCGTACTGCCGCGCCGCTTGGTATCACGGTCAACGCCATCGCTCCCGGTGTCATTCTGACAGAGCTTTTGGTACAGACACACGGCGAGGACGGCGTGCGCAAACTGGGCGAGGATATTCCGCTGGGGCTGGGCACCGTGGAGGATATCGGAGCGGCGGCAGTATATCTTGCCTCAGATGAGGCGCATTACGTGACGGGCGCGACCATCGACGTCAACGGAGGTACAAACTTCCGATGAGCCGCACGACATTTACCTGGCTTGGCCAGGCGGGGCTTCTGTTTAAGATCGGCGGCTTGACTGTCATGGTGGACCCGTATCTGTCGGACAGCTGCGCCTCGGTGGCCTGCCATCGCCATATGCCGATCGACGAACGCTTTTTGTCCGTTACGCCCGACGTTCTTTTGCTGACGCATAACCACCTGGATCATACCGATCCCGAAACGCTTGCGCACATTTTGCGTGAGAATACTTCCGTGACGGTGCTGTGTCCGCGCTCGTCATGGCAGCACGTCAGAACGTATCCGGGCTCGCATAATCCCGTGCAGATGTCTCCCGGCGTTGTCTGGACGCAGGGTAAGGTGACCTTTACTGCCGTGGGTGCGGCACATTCCGATCCCGATGCCATTGGCTTTTTGATGTATGACGGTGAGCGCACCTATTATATCACGGGCGACACGCTGTACGCCCCCGCGTTGCTGACAGATTTCCCACCGATCGATACGGTATTTCTGCCGATCAATGGTCGTGGAAACAATATGAATGCCACCGATGCGGCTAAGCTGGCGGCACAGATCGGCGCCCGCCGTGCATGCCCCATCCATTGGGGGATGCTGGATACCCTGACACCCGATATTTTCCGATATGATGAGGTGCTTGTTCCGCAGCTGTACCTGCCGCTGACGCTTTGAGATGGAAAAGGAGTGATAAAAGCATGAAAATTACCGATATTCGTACCTTTGTCGTGGATTGCTTCCGCACCAACTGGGTCTTTGTCAAGGTGTATACCGACGAGGGCATCAGCGGCGTGGGCGAGGCGACCCTGGAATATAAGGAGCACGCGCTTTTGGGCGCGATCTCTGCCGTGCGTGATGCTCTTTTGGGAAAGGACCCAAGACAAATCGAGCTGCACGTCAACAACCTTTACCGTGACGC
>JAFTSR010000349.1 GCA_017467225.1 Clostridia bacterium
ATCTCGGGTGTGGAAATGGCTCTGTGGGATATTCTCGGCAAGTCGCTGGGCGTTTCCGTGTATCAGCTGTTGGGCGGTAAAATGAGAGACCGCGTTCGCATTTACGTCAACGGCTGGTTTGCCGGTGCCAAGACCCCCGAGGAGTTCGGTGAGAAGGCAAGAGCCTGTATGGGACGCGGCATCACCGCCTTTAAGTGGGATCCCTTTGGTAAGAATTATATGGAGATCAGCAACAAGGACCTGGATACCGCGCTTCGCTGTGTCGCCGCCGTTCGTGAGGCGGTGGGAGACGAGGTCGATCTTCTGATCGAGGGTCACGGCCGCTTCAACGTGCCGACCGGTATCAAGATCGCACGCGAGCTGGAGCAGTTTAAGCCGATGCTGTTTGAGGAGCCGGTGCCGCCCGATAATATCGAGGCGCTGCGCGCGGTGAGAGATAAATCTCCCGTTCCGATCTCGGCCGGCGAGCGCTTGTATACGCTGCGTGCCTACAAGGATTTCCTTGCCATGGGTGCGGCCGATTACATCCAGCCCGACGTCAGCCATGCCGGCGGTATTATGGAAATGAAAAAGATTGCCGCGCTGGCGCAGGCGCACTATATTCCGTTTGCGCCGCATAATCCATCGGGTCCTGTTGCCAACGCCGCAACGCTGCAGCTGGCAGCCTGCTGCGAGAACTTCAGCATTCTGGAGATCATGCTCAGCGACGTGACGTACCGTCATGACGTTACCGATGAGGCGCTGGTCTATGAAAACGGTGAACTGCTCATTCCCGACCGTCCCGGTCTTGGCATTGAGCTCAACGAGGAGGAGTGCCTCAACCACCCCTACGTTGCACACACGCTGCGCCACTATACCGGTGCGCTGACCGATATCCGTCCTCCCGAGACGGCATTCTATTTTTGATTGGCTTCCTCGCTTTGGGGAACGGAAGGGACAATTATGACCATCCATCAAAAAATAGCTTCCTTTGAGCAGTAATATAAGCAAGCCGCGCTTTCGCACCGTTGGCTGCAGCAGGTGCGCCCCGTACCTGCTTCGATGGAGCTCTCCTATTCTGCCGCACGTATTCTCAGCCAGCTTTCCTTTGCCGAAAACCTCTCGGCTGTCAATGACCATTGCTATGATGACATCATTCACGCTGCGCTGGATCATCTGCGTGCAGGCGCGGATGCAGAGGGCAGCTGTGTATGAAATTTTGGGAAAATACGCTCTCGTTTGGAGTGCTTCGCGGCAGCTATGAGCCCGATCCCACATCTGAGATTGAGCCGACCGACTTTAGCTTGGCCGTCAGTGTCTTGCCTGCGTAATCTTGCCATGTCGGTTCGCACGCTGCTTTTGACCTTGTGAGCAGCATCGGATAAAACAAAAAGGTAGATACATAGAGTTGTTCTGTGTATCTACCTTTTGTCTTTGTAAGGGTAATGATTTACAGCCCTCAAATCATCTTGAAGTACATAAGATGGGCGCTGTCTGCGCTTCCGCTCAAATCAACGCGAATGCCGGCGCGCAGATCCTTGCCGGGATAAGTCTTACCGGTACAGAGATCGGTGTACAGAGCATCTGCACGTGCCGCTTTCAATCGCAGCAGCTTGGTTTGCCCTGCAGGACAGCCAGCCTTTTCAATGACGGTCAGCAAAAGCTCACTTGCGTCATCGGTAGCGTTATAGTACGCTGAGTAGGCGTATTTGGTCGGGAAAGCAAGATTGTAATAATTGCCCAGGCGGATCACATGCTCAAGACTCTTGTACTGCGCGATTTGCTCGGCAATCTTTTGCTTGATTTCCTCGCTCATGTTGAGAATATTCAGCTCATACCCCAGCATGCCGCCAAGCGCGACCTTGTATCGGTAATCCAGCGAGCGCAGATTGTCATGAGGATTGGAGACGTGGCAGGACATGGTCATGGCAGGGTAGGCCAGAAGCGCCGAGGCCTGAATCATGGTGCGTGCATATGGATCGGTGTTGTCGCTGGTCCAGATCTGAATGCCGTACTGCATCATGCCAAGGTCATAGCGTCCGCCGCCGCCCGAGCAGGTCTCGATCACGGCGTTCGGAAAGCGCACGGCAAACCAGTCAAGCAAACGATAAACGCCCTTCATGTAGCGGAAGAAAATTTCTCCCTGCCGCTCCGCCGGTAGGCAGGACGAGCCGACGTTGCTCATGTGGCGGTTCATATCCCACTTGAAATAATCGATGTTGATCCCGCGGAAGGTGCGGTCAAAGCGGTCGATCAGATAGTCGATGACGGCGGGATTGGACATATCCAGCACCAGCTGATGGCGGGAACGTAGCGGCTCACGACCTTCGACGCGCAGCGCCCAGTCAGGATGCGCGCGATACAGCTCGGAGTCGGGATTGACCA
>JAFTSR010000350.1 GCA_017467225.1 Clostridia bacterium
AGTATATGATATCATGCGATACGATGCCGACACGGAAGAAGTTGAGCAAATGACCGTACCCCGGGGAAAGTCATATATGAAATTTCTCTACATCGGCGGGGACAAGATCATCGTGCGTTTTATGGATGAAAAAGAGTTGTATCAAACTGACGAAGATTTCTCAGAGTTTACACCGTTGGGATTGGAAGGCTTGTCCTATTTTGATCAAGATCGTGCCATTTTCCCGGTTGCCACCGATGGGAATATTTTTGGATTGAAGGTGCAGCATTTCGGCAATGAAAAAGCAACATTATTTTTCGAGAGTGATGTGGCAATTCTCAATCTTGGTTATGATGGAACGTACGTGTATTATGCGGAATATAAGCCGGCTGTCGGCGGCAGCGCGGGTTTGGATGACACTCTGTTCCGCGTATGCGTTGATACCGGCGTGGTCGAGGAGCTTTGTTCTCTTGGCGGAACTCCGATGGAAATTGCTTGCTACGACGGAAATGTTTATTATCATACCAAAAAGTATTTGGATGGTAGCCCCGAGTTCTTTTACGGCAAATTGGTTAAGACCGAAAACGGCTTCGTCGCCGAGTATTTCGAGATCGAACATCCTTGATCTGCTTTATTTTCAGGCATACGCCAAAACGGGAGGCTGCTCGCAAGAGCGGTCTCCTTTTTTTGCGGAAAAAGCATGTCACTGCGGTCAAAGGTGTTGACATTTCCCGTAAAATTTGGTATCATATAAGATGTATAAATATAGCAAAAGGGAAGTGGCTGCGGCAGGTCTTCCCGGGAGGTAAAAGCATGAAAGCATATTATTTGGTAGGAAACGCACATCTGGACCCCGTGTGGCAGTGGAGATGGCAGGAGGGCAGCGCCGAGGCCAAGGCGACCGTCCGCTCTGCACTTGACCGCATGAACGAGTTCCCGGATTTTAAGTTTGTTTGCTCGTCGGCGTCCATCTATCGCTGGCTGGAAGAGTTTGACGAGGATATGTTTGCAGAGATCAAGGCGCGTATCAAAGAGGGGCGCTTTGTCATTGTCGGCGGCTGGCACGTGCAGCCCGACTGCAACCTCCCCTCGGGCGAAGGATTTGCACGCGAGTCGCTCTACGCACAGCGCTACTTCAAGGAAACGCTGGGCACGACGGCCAAGGTCGGCTACAACGTGGACAGCTTCGGTCATAACGCCATGCTGCCGCAGATCCTCAAGAAGAGCGGCATGAACGCCTACATTTTCATGCGTCCCGCGCCTCACGAGAAGGAGCTGGAGGCAAATCTTTTCGACTGGGTCTCGCCTGATGGCTCTCGCGTGACCACCTTCCGTATCATGGACCCCTACTGCTTCAAGTTTGAGGACACCGCGGCGCTGGCTGAGCGTATGGCATTCCTTGACACCACCGCTAATGAGGGTCAGGACGCCATGCCCATCTTCTACGGTGTCGGTAACCACGGCGGCGGCCCCACCATTCGTCACATTGAGGTCATGAACCAGTACGCTGCCGAGCATCCTGAGACCGAGATGATCTACTCCGATCTGTCCGATTTCTTTGAGCGCGTCGCCGACGTACCGCGCCCTGAGCTGCACGACGATCTGCAGCACCACGCGCCCGGCTGCTATGCCACGGTCAGCCGCGTCAAGAACGGCATCCGCCGCGCCGAGAGCTCACTTGTGGCCGCCGAGAGCTATTCGATGCTGGCGCGCACGCTGCTCTCCAAGAATTATCCGACCGACCGCTTTGCCGACGCTTGGCGCGAGGTCTGCTTCTGTCACTTCCACGACAGCATGGACGGTTGCTCCATCAAGGAGGTCTACGACGACGCCGATCTGATGCTGGGCACGGCCCGTCACACCGCCGCCGTGGCAGAGAACAACGCGCTGCAGTCCATCTCCTGGGCGACCGACACCTCGGCGGACAAGGCGCTGGGTCTGCCCGTCTTTGTCTTCAATCCCCACGGCTTTGCCGCCCAGAGCGTGGTCAGCGTCAACCAGCAGCATGCCGGTGTGCGCGACGCGCAGGGCAGAGAAGTCGCATCCCAGGTCATCACCTCGGGCGCCGCACCCTGCTCGGGCAGAGGCAACACCGCCTTCAAGGCTTGCGTGCCTGCTTTGGGCTACGCCGTCTACTATCTGCACGACGAGGAGAAGGCTGCTGCCGAGCGCACCGTTTGTGCCACGCCCATGCAGGGCGCGCATGCGTCGGGTCGCGTCTGCGGACCGGTGCTGGAAAACGAGTTCTGGCGCATTGAATTTGAGGACTACAGCGGCTACATTCTCTCCATGATCGACAAGCGCACGGGCGAGAACGTGCTGTCCGCTCGCGGCGGCGTGCCGACCGTCATCGACGAATATTATCACGATACCTGGAGCCATGGTAACTCCTTCTTTGTCAACGAGCTGGCGCGCTTCTCGGATGCAAAAATCAGCGTGGTCGAGGACGGTGACGTGCTCTCGACCATCAAGGTGGTCAGCCGCTACAACGGCTCGACTCTGACGCTGTACTACACGCTGTGCGCCGGCGACGAGATTTTGCACGTGCGCGGTCTGTACGACTGGCATGAGAAGCACAAGATGCTCAAGCTGGCCTTCCCCATGAAGGTGGAAAACCCCGTGGCGGACTACGAAATTCCTTACGGCGTCATGCGTCGTCCGGCTGAAGTCGAGGAGGAGCCGGGACTGACCTGGGTTGCCGTGCGCGATGCGCAAAGCGGCTGCGGATACGCCTTCCTCACCGACAGCAGCTACAGCACCTCGATCAAGGACGGCTGCGTCTATCTGACCGTCTTGCGCAGCCCGATCTACGCCGACCACGGCGGTTCCCGCGACGGCGAGCGCGCCTACACCGAGCAGGGTGTGCGTGACTTCTCTTATGAGATGATCCGCGCCACGGCCGACAACGCACCGCTGATCCGTGCCGCGCGGCTGCTCAACGCACCGCTGTCCAACATCATCGAGAACTGGAACAGCTGAAAATGGAGCGACACGGTAAGTTCCGGTATTGCCGTCAGCGCGGATAACTTTATTCTCAGCGCC
>JAFTSR010000351.1 GCA_017467225.1 Clostridia bacterium
GGTGCGGTGGGAACACCTAACTCCGTAGGACGGGGGCTTGCTCCCGCCGCTGCCCCGCGCGATTCCTTGGTGCGGTGCGTACGATCATACCGGTAGGGGAGGGGCTTGCTCCCGCCGCTGCTCCGTGCGATCCCTTGGTGCGGCAAGAATGCCTACCCTTGCAGGCGCGCGTCCGTGGTGGGAAGGCTGCCCGTATGAAAAAGGCGGCGCGTTCCGGGAGAAACGAACCGCCGCAAGTTTATCTGTTTATTTTTCAAGGGTTCCCTTTTCTTGCCCTTCGATCCAGAACGACCGAAACAACGACGCCGACAATGGGAAAGAGTAGTGCGAACAAAAAAGTATACCGCAGCTCACCGCCAAAGGCATCCGCGATCCAACCGGCGATGGCAGGACCCGTCAGGCAGCCGATATCGCCTCCCAGTGCCAGCAGTGCAAAGGTGGTGACCCCACAGCCGTTCAGCTGTACCGACGCGCGGCTGTAGGTGCCCGGCCACAGAATACCAACCGAAAGGCCGCACAATCCGCAGCCGACAAGCGACAAAATCGGCCAGGGCGACAGCGCCGCCATCAGGTAGGAAACGATACACAAAACGCAGGAATAGGTGGACAGCCGCGCAAGGTTCACGCGGTCGCTGTGCATGCCGTAATAGGTGCGTGAGAGCGCCATCATCAAGGCGAAGGCGCAGGGACCGAGAATATCGCCCAGCGTTTTGTCCACGCCCAGCGCCGCCTCGGCAAAGCTGGAGGCCCATTGGCTCATGGCCTGCTCGGCTGCACCGGCGCAGATCATCATAACGAAGAACAGCAAAAACAAGGTACGGGAGCGCCACCTGTCCACAGGAGACTGTACGAAAGCTGCTGCACTCTCGTCGGCCTCAAGGCGATAGACGGGAACCAGGCAAAAGGCAACGGCCACCACGGCAGGCAGAATTGCCCAGAGCGCCGCCAGAAGACGCCAGTGCTCAATACCGACAGTAAAGAAAAACAAGGTGGAAAGCAGCACCGTGGCCATCTGTCCCCAGCAGTAGAAGGAATGAAGCAGGCTCATACCGCCGCTTTTGTCCTCGGTGGGGCACGCCTCGACCATCGGGCTGATGATGACCTCGGTCAGTCCGCCACCGACGCCGGCAAGCACGGTGGCAATACACAATCCCACATAAGGGGTCGGTAAAACATCGGGCAGCACACCCATGCCGATCATGCCGACCACAGCAAACACGTGAGCGACAATGGCGGCAGCACGGTAGCTGACCCGCTTCATAAAAACAGACGCCAGCGCGTCCATGGAGAGCTGCGTCACAAAGGTAATGGCAATCAGCGAGCTAACCTGAGACAGCGTCAAGCCCAGCTCACGCTGAAAAGTCAGAAACAGCAGCGGCGGAAAATTGATCACCAGCGCCTGCGTCAGATAGCCGCCGTAGCAAGCCAGGAGCGTATGGCGATGGGTGAGACGATTGTGCAAATGCATAAAATGGGTCCTGTCTTCAAGCGTAATCCTCTCGGACATATCGCATCAAAGTATATCACTTTTTCTCAAATTTGTCAACCGTTTGCCGTCAATTCTCTTGACAAGCAGAGGGTTATCCAGTATAATATTACTATATTCATCCCCCATACCGTGTGCTACGGTAAATCGAAAGGAGATTTCATATGCCACTTTCTCAACACGTTCAAGCACTCTTGAACCGCCCGGTCATCGGCTCTCCCTTGAAGAAAATGTACAGCGATTACGTATCCGATTATACACAGCGTCAGCTGATCAGCTTTGACTCGCTCGACCTGCCCGGTCTTTGTGCCGTTCCCGAGGCGACCATCGACACCGAGACCATGCGCGAGGGCACCGGCGCGCTTCGCTGGGTGCTCTCCGAGGAAACAAACGGCCTCAGGCAAATGTGCTGGGCGAACGGCCAACAGTTCCATCTGGACGTGAGCGACCGCAAGCGCACCACGCTCAAGCTGTGGCTGTTCCTTGACAGCACCGACGGCATCGTCTGCGACCATGACTCGATCTACGGTGCGCAGGGCGGTCAGGCGACCTTCTTTTTCCGCGTGCTGGATGCCAAGGGCGGTCAGTACTGCTGGAATCACACGCTCACGGGCGACGGCTGGCACGAGATCGAGCTGTCCTTCAACATTCATAACGGCTACTCGCCCGACTTTGACATGCACAACATCACCGGCTTTTACATGATGTTCGACGGTCACAAGGGCACCGTCATCGAGCTGGACGATCTGCGCGCTGTGGAATACAAGACCGACTACCTCCCCTCCCCCGCGCCCAACGGCGGCCGGCTGATCAGCGAGTGTGAGTACAACGCGCTGGACGGTGTCATCGTGCAGGAGTGGTACGGTGCGGCTTAC
>JAFTSR010000352.1 GCA_017467225.1 Clostridia bacterium
TATTCCTTTTCTATTTCATCCGATCTGAATTGCTTTATGCTTTCGCGGTCGCGTCTTCCGACCGCATCCGTGCATTAGTATGCGCAAAGCAAACGCTTTCATGCTATCGGATGAAAATTGAAAAAACCGTCGGACAGTTTCCCGTCCGACGGTCAAAATATCAGGGTTTGAGAACAACGTTCTCCTGCCCCAAAAGAGCAACGAATTGTTCGTAGACAAATCGGCTCAGGGCAACGCCATGCGGCAGCGGATGATAGGTCGCCGTTGCGGTATCGTAAAGAACCGTCCGCGTCACGCCATCAAAAATTTCCGCCAGATTGCAGGCCTTTTGCCAGAGCAGATCGTCCTTACAGGGAATACGCAGATACAGCTTTCCGCTTCTCGCCATCTCCGGTGAGTAGGCGGAGGGCAACGTTTCCTTGACCGGCGTAGCCGGTGCAGGTGACGGTACTGACTTTGCAGGCAACGGATCGGGCTCCCTTTCCTTGGGCAATATCTTTGATGAAAACTTTTCGTTTTCAACCAATGGTTCTAATTTATCAACCAGCAGTTTAGGCGATTCATCCTCACGAAGCGAAATTGTACCGTGCACGCAGATCGCGTGATCCGTATACAAGTGATGAGAATACATTTCATACGCTTTGGGGAAAAAGACGCACTCCATCTCTGCATAGCGGTCAACCAGCGTAACAAAAGCCATGCGTTCTTCTTTTCGCGTGGTTTTGGTGGAGACCTTTTGTACCGTTCCCGCCAACGTCATAGCCTGCCGCTCAGAGAGCATATATTCCCCGTCCGCGTCCTTGGTCAAAATATCTGCGATCTCGCGCGGCGCGATTGACGCCAGGTGAGCAGAATACTGATCCAGCAGCTGACCGGAAAAATACATTCCGCAGGCTTCCTTCTCCTGGATCAGCAGCTCGCGCAAGGGAAATTCCGGCAAGTCGGGATACTCGAACTGATCTGCGCTTCCCGCCTGTATCAAGGAGCTGTCCTCAGAAAAACTGAAAAGATCCAGCTGTCCTTCAATACTATTGCGGTTGCGATCCGCCAGGCTGTCCAGCAGCTTTTCATACGAGGCGAGCAGCTGTGAGCGGCGCTGCGCCAAGCCGTCAAAGGCGCCTGCTTTGATCAGCGCCTCCAGCTGACGGCGATTACCCTCGGATTTGATGCGACCGACAAAATCAGCAAAGGAGGCATAGTCACCGCCGCGCTCGCGCTCGGCAATGATTGCTCCGATAAAGCTGACGCCGACATTCTTCAAGGCTGACAGACCAAAGCGAATGCTCTGTTTTCCGGTGGTTTCGTCAAGAACAGCATGGAATCCGGACATGCTCTGATTGATGCTGGGCGGCAACACGCCGATGCCCATACGCGAACACTGCGCGATATACTCTCCGATCTTTGGAATATTTCCAAGCACTGAGGTCAAAAGCGCCGCCATGTATTCTGCCGGATAGTGTGCCTTGAGATAGGCCGTTCGATACGAGATCAGCGCATAGGAGGCTGCGTGCGCCTGGTTAAAGGCATAGTTGGCAAAGCTGGTCATATCATCAAAAAGCTGGTTCGCCACGGCAGTATCGATGCCATTTTTCGCCGCACCGGCTAAGAAATCCGTGCGTTCCGCCTCCAGCACGTCCGCCTTTTTCTTGGCCATCGCGCGACGCACCACGTCTGCATGTCCAAAGGTGTACCCGGCAACCGTGCGGAAAATATTCATGACCTGCTCCTGGTAGACAATGCAACCGTAGGTAGATCTCAGGATCGGCTCCAGCTGTGGAACCGGATAGGAAACTTCTTGAGGGTGCAAGCGATTCTGAATATACGTGGGAATTGAGTCCATCGGTCCAGGACGGTACAACGCAATTGCCGCCTGCACGTCGTCCAGGCTTTGCGGACGCAGCTCGCTGAGCATTTGCCGCATACCGCCCGACTCCAGCTGAAACACGCCCGACGTGTCTCCCGAGGACAAAAGCGCGAAGGTTGCCGCATCGTCCAGCGGTACCCGTTCCAAGGAAAAGCCCGGCACTCTGCGCGCAATCTGCTGCTCCGCGTCGTGGCAAATGGTCAGATAGCGCAGACCGAGAAAGTCAAATTTCAAAAGACCCAGGTCATACAGCGTATCCATATCGTACTGGCAGACCACCGCATCGTTGCTGACCGCCAGCGGGACAAAATCGCAAAGCGGCTGCTCTGTGATCAGAATTCCCGCCGCATGCACTGACATATTGCGCGGCATGCCCTCCAGCGCCTTTGCCGTGTCGATCAGCTTTCGGACCTCGCGGGAGGCTTCGTACAGATCGCGCAGCGGTTGCATTGCCAGCGCTTTTTCAATGGTAATGCCCAGCTCCTGTGGGATGGCGCGCGCCACCTCGTCCACGGCGGAATACGGCATTCCGAGGGCTCGTCCGACGTCACGCACGGCGGCTCTTGCCGCCAGCGTACCGAAGGTCACAATCTGACTGACGTGCTCCGCCCCGTATTTTTCGATGACATAATCAATGACCTCGCCGCGACGATTGTAGCAAAAGTCCATATCAATATCCGGCATGCTGACACGCTCCGGATTGAGAAAACGCTCAAAAAGCAGGTCAAAGGCAATGGAATCAACCTCGGTAATTCCCAGGAAAAAGGCAACCAGACTTCCGGCACCCGAGCCACGCCCGGGACCGACCGGAATGCCGCGTCTCTTGGCGAAGTTGACGTAGTCCGCCACAATCAAAAAATAGTCCGCATAGCCCATGTCGATAATGACTGACAGCTCATATTCCATACGCGTCCGGTATTCCTCATCCGAATGTCGAACGCTGCGACTGCCGTAGCCGATCATTCCCTGACGAATGCGTTTTTCCCAGCCCTCGTATGTCAGCTTACGCAGATAGTCCGCCGAGCTCATATTGTCCGGCGAAGGATACCGAGGCAAATGCACGGTTGAAAATTCCAACTGCAGGTTGCATTTTTCGGAGATTTCTACCGTGTTTGAAAGTGCTTCCGGATAATCCGCAAACAGCGCGCGCATCTCATCCGTCGTTTTATAATAAAACTCATCCGTCTCAAATCCTAAAGGACGGCCGTCATGGATATTGGAATTGGTTTGAATACAAGTAAGAATTGCCTGTGTCTGTGCCTCGTCGCGATGCAGATAATGGCAGTCGTTGGTTGCCACCAGCGGCAGATCGCACTCCTTCGCCAGTCGGACAAGCTCCGGCAGCACTTGCTTTTGGTCCGCCATGCCATGATCCTGCAGTTCAATATAAAAATCTCCGGGCGCAAAAATATCAGCCATTTCCAGAGCCGTTTGCTTAGCAAGCTCGTAATTTCCGGCGAGCAGCAGCTGCGGTATCTTGCCGGCAAGGCAAGCAGACAGACCGATCAGACCCTCACTGTGCGAGCGCAAAAGTTCGATATCGATTCGCGGCTTGGAGTAGAAGCCCTCGGTAAAGCCGCGAGAAACCAGGTACATCAAATTCTGATAGCCGATCTGATTACGGCACAACAGCACGAGATGATAGCCGGACCGCACGCCGGCCACTTGATTTTTTTCAAAGCGAGAGCCCGGCGCCACGTACACCTCACAGCCAATGATCGGCTTGACGCCCTCCTTGAGGCAGGCTTGGTAAAAACCAATCACGCCGTACATCACGCCGTGATCCGTCAGCGCTACTGCATGATGGCCGCAGGAACGCGCCCGCTTTGGAATTTCCGAAATGCGACATGCACCGTCCAAAAGGCTGTACTCACTATGCAAATGCAGATGCACAAATTCGTTCACAAGCATCCCTCTCTTTCAAAAAATCAACCTTTGGTTGTTTTATTCTTCCTCCGGTTTAATTCCGTTATCTTCCAGCCAGCTACTGAGCTTTTGCAGCCGATGATTCAAGCCGGATTTTGTCAGTACCGGCTGATGCAGCAGCGCCAATTCCGTCAAGCTTGCATCCGGATTGGCCAAGCGCAACTGTGCCGTTTGCCGCAACGCATCGGGTAGGGTTTCCCAGAATTCGCTATCGCGCAATTTTTCAATGGCCGCCGTCTGCTTGGCAGAGGCTTTAACCGCCTTTTGAATATTTCCCGTCTCGCAATTGGCCGCGCGGTTGACGTTGTTGCGCAGCTCGCGCTCAATCTTAACGTTGATCAGCGTAAACAGGGCTTTGTTGGCATTGAGCAGCGTCAGAAAGTCCTCTACCGCCGCGCCGTTTTTATAATACAAATGCTGTCCGTTGGCACGAAGTACGGTCTTAGGTGGGCATCCGAGCTCCTCGAGCAAGCATGCCAGCCGGCGAGCCACCGTGTCGCTGCCGCAGGAAATCTCCAGATGTATTCCCTTCATGGGGTCAGCCACAGTGCCCTTTGCCACGAACGCACCACGAATAAAATACGCTTTACAATGAGGGCAAGGAAAAAGCTCATGGTTGGAATTGAAAAAATCCTCATCTAAAAAACGTACCATCCAATCGGCCTTTTTCCGTAAGGTAATATGCAGCAGCACAGGTTCTCCCACCGCGCGCTTCAAATCCTCCATGGTGATCTCGCAAGCCATGCGGTTGCGCAAAAAGAAGGCGATTGCCTCTCCCTGCTCTCGGGAGGCAGCACGAAGATCTATGCTACCGTCCTCAGTAATATCGGCGCAAGCCAAAAGCCCGTATGCCAACGCGCGTCGGCAGCATTCGTTCTTTGGCAAATCTGCATCCAAAATTTCCTGCTTTACATCCGCAGAAAATGACATTTCCGTATTCATTCTTTCCTCTCAATTTCAACTATAGGTTTATTTATTCAACCGCTGCGCCAGAATCGGAGTCGAGATATATAATTTCCTCGTCCAGATCAACGTCAAATTTATTCTTCACTTCTTTTTGAATCAAGCGAACCAAGACACGAACATCCGCCGCCGTAGCACCGCCGCGGTTGATAATAAAGCCTGCATGCTTTTCCGATATCTGTGCACCGCCGATTTGTGTTCCCTTCAGATGGCAATCCTCAATCAGCTTACCGGCAAAATAACCGCGCGGTCGCTTGAATACGCTGCCGGCACTCGGAAATTCCAGCGGCTGCGTTGCACGTCTGCGCTGGCGCATGCGTTCCATTTCCTGCCGTATCTTCAGCTGACGCTCCTCTTTTTCGATTTCTGTGTCTGCTTGCGGAAGCGTAAAGGTCGCAGACAGGCAGATCAAGTCCGGTCGATCTGTCAAAAAGCTGTGGCGGTAGGAAAACGCCAACGCCTCGCCCGAAACAATTTCAATACTGTCATTGGCCGCACAGTAGCAACGAACCTTTTGCGTCAGCGCCCCGATGCTTCCTTCAAACGCACCGGCATTCATGCGCACAGCGCCACCTACCGTACCTGGAATTCCATGCGCAAATTCCAATCCACGCCATCCGTGCTCAGCGGCAAACAGCGCCAGCTCGCGCAAGGACACGCCACACTCGGCGACAATCCGCGGCGTTTGATCGGCATCTGTATTATTCTGCAGTACCGAAATGTACCGCATACCAAGCGTCGAGATCACCATGCCGTCAAAGCCCCCGTCTGACACGAGAACGTTACTTCCCCGTCCCAGCACCGCATACGGCACAGCGCATTCACGCGCAATCCTGACGGACTGCATCAGTTCGTCTTCATTTTTGAGCGTGACAAAATATTTCGCCGTACCACCGATGGCAAAGGTCGTGTGCCGCGCCATGGATTCCTGCTCACAGCAGATAATGCTTGCGCGTTGCAACCGAAACAATATCAAATCTGTTTGCTTTTGCCGCTCCATAGACGCACCTCCCCTGCCGCACTTCGCTTAACTCAAAACGGATGACAACATCAGTATAGCAGCCACCCCACCGCTGTGTGCAAAAGCACCACGGTATCTTTAATAGTATAACATAATTCGTCAAAAAAAGCAAGACTTTCTGAGGAATTCGTTTTTAGATCCGATCCCAAAACCACCTTTGAAAGGTTTATTTTCCAGATCCAATAAAGATTTCAAAAAAACAGGGCACCCAACTGCATAAGTGCCCTGTTGATCAAAATTATTCCTGCTTCTTATCAAAATCGAGTGTCAGCTCGTAGTCGCCGAGTTTATCGACGCGGAAGCCGTTTTTCGTGTACGTTTCATAATCGAACGCCTCAAGCTCATCGATTGCCAGCTTGTGGAACTCATAAAAATTATGCCACCATTCCCAACCGCTGCCCAGGCTGTTGGAAAGATACGCATCGGCGATATCGCACGCCGTCTGCGGAGCCACATAGAAAGCGCCCATGGCCAGCACGTTGACGCCGTTACCGGTGATGGCACGCAGCGCAGCAGGCAGGCTCTCAACGACGCCGGCATGCACGTGCGGACATTTGCTTGCCGCAATATGGATTCCCATGCCTGTGCCACAGAACAGCAGCGCGCGCTCGTAATTGCCCTCCGAGATCTCTGCGCCGACACGAAGACCAACGCGATGGAACATCAGATCGGTATCGTTCGGGTCGCTGTCCTTCTTAACACCAAGGTCGAGAATTTTCCATCCCTTTTTTGTCAGATGCTCGACGACGACTTCCTTCAGCGGAAATCCGGCAAAATCCGCACCTACGACCAAATATTTGTCTTTTACTGTTTTCATGGTGTGTTCTCCTTGTCCTGCTTGATCATTTAGCGTTTGCTCCACAGCAAATGCTATCAGTTAAGTTTATTATATCATAACCGACACGGCATGTCAAGATAAAAATGCAAATGCTGCGCATTTGCGAGGTTCTGAGTCAGTGAACCAAACGAAAAAAGAACAATCGGGATAAAGCGTGATGTTCTTATCAGAGAAATCACCATAACGTAAAATTCCCACAGACCAATCAAACGGTTTGTAGGAACTTTATTTTTATAGACAGGAGAGCGGATTACAATAAGCCTTCTCCAGTGGGAGAAGGGGGACCACGAAGTGGTGGATGAGGTGTTATCTCACAGGCTTAAGATCGCTATAATCCAAACCAAGATGCTTCAATATATCCGCTGTAACAGTGTTGAAATTGTTTCGTATACTATCGTTAGAATATCGTAAA
>JAFTSR010000353.1 GCA_017467225.1 Clostridia bacterium
CTGCAGAAAAAAGACCTCGATCGGTGGCCAGGCCCTGATGGAGGGCATTATGATGCGCGGTCCCAAGCAGAGCGCGATGGCGGTGCGTAATCCGCAGGGAGAGATGGTTATTGAGACCTGGGAGACGGTGTCAAAGCCCTTGCCCAAAATTGCAAGAGTTCCGATCATCCGTGGCGTGGTCAATTTTGTTATGTCGATGTCCATGGGATATAAATGCCTGATGCGCAGCGCGGAAATTTCCGGCCTTGAGGAATTGGAGGCTGAAATGGAGCGCGAAAAGGCAGAGAAAAAGGCGAAAAAAGCCACCGAAAAGGCTGCTAAAAAGGCTGCCAAGCAGGGCGCGTCTGCGCCGATCGAGGCTGAGCCTGCCGCAGCGGACGTGACTGCCGCCACGGATACCGACGCGGCTGCGGATGCTCCCGAGACGGCTGACGGCGAGGTAAAGACCGAGGCGAAGGAGACCAAAAAAGAGGACGGCAGCGCGCTGATGAACGGCATGATGGCCTTTGCTATGGTGCTTGGCGTTGCGCTGGCGATGGTGCTGTTTGTCTGGTTGCCTGCCAAGATCTATATGTGGCTGCCCGACAGCGTTTTTGATCCCGACAATCGCTATCTGCGTTCGGCCTTTGAGGGTGTGCTGAAGATTTTGCTGCTGGTCGGTTATATGGCGGCTGTTTCCATGATGAAGGATATCCGCCGCACGTTTATGTTCCACGGTGCGGAGCACAAGACAATTTTCTGCTACGAGGCAGGACTTGAACTGACGGTGGAGAACGTGCGCAAGATGCGCCGCTTCCATCCGCGCTGCGGCACGTCGTTTTTGATCATCATGCTGTTGGTCAGTATCCTGGTCGGTTTTGTCATTCCGCCGTCCTGGAATATGATCCTGCGCACAGCACTCAAGCTGCTGCTCATTCCGGTCATTATGGGCATCGGCTACGAGCTGATCAAATTTGCCGGTCGCCACGACAATTTTATTACCCGTATCGTTTCCGCGCCCGGTCTTTGGCTGCAAAGACTGACGGTTCTTGAGCCGGAGGACGATATGATCGAGTGTGCCATCGCGGCGGTCAAGCTGGCCATTCCCGATGACGGCAGCGACGAGCTTTGAGACAGAGGTGAGAATATGATGGAACAAATTCAGAAGCAAGCGAAAGAAGCGGTCAGCGAGCTCTTGGCGGTAGCTAAGCTTCGCCAGGGAGATATGCTGGTTGTTGGTTGCTCCTCCTCGGAGGTGGTAGGCCAGACCATCGGCAAGGGCTCCTCGCTGGAGGCAGCGCAGGCGATTTACGATGCCATCGCGCCGGTGCTTGCCGAGGAGGGCGTTTACCTTGTGGCGCAGTGCTGCGAGCATCTCAACCGCGCTTTGATCATGGAGCGCGCGTGTGCCGAAAAATACGGCTACGATATTGTCAGCGTCCTGCCGCAGCCGCACGCAGGCGGCTCGTTTGCCACGACGGTATATGAGCGCGCTGAGCAGCCGGTCGCCGTGGAGCACGTCCGTGCGCACGCCGGCCTGGATATTGGCGGTACTCTGATCGGCATGCATTTGCGCGAGGTTGCTGTTCCCGTCAGACTTTCCGTGCGCAGCATCGGACAAGCTCCCATTCTGTGCGCACGGACGCGCCCCAAGTTTATCGGCGGCATTCGTGCCCGTTATCCTGAGGGCGAGGTTCGCTGAGCGCATAATATCACAATAGAGAAGGAAGTATCCATGAAAACATTGGTAAAGTATCTGCATCAGCTTTGCGGCGTTTATACCGTCTCGGTTTTGCTGCTGCTGCTTTTGAATATCGCTCTTGGCAGCTCCATGACGCAAACGACTGTCAATACGGCAGCTTTTTTGTGGCTGTTCTTGTTTGCCTCTCTTTTGGCGGCAGCCAATCTTCAGCTGCTGTTGTGCCGCTTTTCTTACGTTGGGCGCGTCGTGCTGCATTGCCTGATCGCTGTTGGCAGCTGCTTTTGCTTCTTGTATCTGCCGACCAACGTCAAGGCGGCAGCGTCCTCCAAGCTTTTGATGCTTGTTCTGATGCTGATCGTCTATTGGGTGATCATGGCGCTGTATCTGGTGCTGCGCCCGAAGACGGACGAGCATACAGCGACTAAGGCGGCTGCGCCGTATCGCAGCATGTTCGGCAGCAAGCGGGAGAATTGACCGCTTGCGCTGTATAAACGATATGAAGTTTTCCGATACTATGCAAAAGAGTAGCATCAACGGAAAGGAATAGATGCATGGCATATACGATTTCCGCGCGGGAACGCGCAATGTTTCGGCTGACCCTGTGGGCAGCGGCAATTTTGATGGTTTTGTGCCTTTTGGGACTGGCGGTGCTGAGCATTGCACGCTCGGCAATGGAGCCCGATGAAGTAGAGCCACTGTCTCCGTCGCAGACAACGGAGCAGGGTGATCCGCAAAACACGGAGCAGCCTGACAACC
>JAFTSR010000354.1 GCA_017467225.1 Clostridia bacterium
CCGCCGGACACCGATAGGTGTCATCCTGAGCTTGTCGAACTTTTGGGGCTTTGCCCCAAAAGCACGAGGCGAAGCCGAGTGGGATCTCGGCGGGACTTCGCTCAGAATGACACGCAAGCGTGTCGCAAAAAATCGCTGAAAATCATCCTTTTGCTGTGACAGAGCCTTTATTTTACAGGTAAATATATGCGCCTACCGTTTTGATGGTATTCTCATCATAACGGAGCCAGCCATTTGCGATTGCCGTTTCCAGAACGTAGCCGCGCTCGATAGCAGGTGCCTTGTCAAACAGGGCCAAAATTTCCTGCTTCAGTGCGCCAAGGCGCTCGGTCAGCTCTGCATTGTAGGGCTTTTCTGCATTGCGGTCAAGCACCAACACGTTGGGTGTCAGCACGCCATCCACCGTTTTGAGGTAGCCATACTCCAACAGCCGATCGACGTAAGCATGTTCGCACGCCTCGCCCTTGCCTGCGCAGACCAGCCAAAGGTTGTACGCCTCCGGATAAGAGAGGTGTTCGGGCGTCAGATCGTACATGCCCTGATAATAGAACTTGAACTGCCCAAAATCAATATCTTGCTTGACTTCAGACTGATCATGTGACATCCAACCGTGCTGTCCAACAAAGCTCGGCTTTTCCCAGTCGATGGTCTCAAAGCCGGTCAACGTCCATGCACCGTCACCGGGACGAGCGGGGTACGATTCCTCATACGGCTCGCCGCGCTGCTCTTCTGCCGCGAATTTCATCCAATCGAACAGTCTCATGAGCAGCGCCCATTTGGCATTCTCATCGCCAACGTAGGAGGCGTTAACCTTGGCGCCGTCCTCTGCCATGTAGAGATCAAGCATCTCACACAGCTTTTTCGTCAGCTCACCCTGCACGGCAAGGTTTGCTTCGTGCACGGCTCTTTGCTGCTCACGGCTGACAATCTCGAAATTCGTCTGGTAACGGTCCCCTTCCTTGCGCAGCAGTTCTTCACGGACGAGAAATTCCAGTTCATCCTCCATGTAAGGCAGTGCGATGCCCAGCTCCAACGCAAGTTCCTCTGCCGTTTCGGGGTTCTCATACGTTTCCAAAAAGATATTCTTGTAAAGCAGGTGCGTAATGATCGACCACGGCTGGCCGCGCTTGCCGCTCTTTCCGTTCATGACGAACGCGATCTGCTCCGGCTTGTAGCTTCTGATTCCAAATTCTCTTGCCATATCCATTCCCTCTTTCAAAATTTTTCTTGCACGCTGCAGACGCTTTTTGACGGTTTCAAGTTGAAGTGAAAGGCTTGCGGCAATGTCGCGCATGCTGCGGTTTTCGATGTAATAGGCGACGACGATGTTGCGATAGTCGCTGCGGATGAACGCCAGCTCCCGCCGAAGGAGTGCCATCAGCTCTCCCTGTATCAGCTCATCCGTGACACTCGCTTGCTCGTCCTCGATCTCATATTCCTCGATATCCGTGCCGCTGAGAAACGTGCGCCGCGCTCTCTTGTCCTTCGCCCAAGCACAATAACGGTTGCGCGCAATCTGCCAGACCCATGCACCAAAGCCGGCAGGTACCGTACCGGC
>JAFTSR010000355.1 GCA_017467225.1 Clostridia bacterium
CGAGCTGCGCCGCCGCATGCTGGACAACTTTATGGAGAACGCCAAGGTCGGAGACGGACGCTGGCGTTGGTTCTGTGCGGGTGGCAACTGGAATATCTGGATTATGACCAATATTCTGAGTGTTGCAGGTGCCATCGTGATCGATGCGGCGGAAATGGACCGCATCGTCAAAAAGGTGCTGTCCTCCGCGCAGGTATATCTGGATACCTTCCCCAAGGACGGGATCTGCCCCGAGGGGCCGCGCTATTGGAGTCTGTCCTCGGGCGCCTTGATTGACCTTGTGGAGATGCTGTACGATCTGAGTGACGGCAAGGTGGACTATCTGCAGCATCCGCTGGTCAAAACCATGCTGGAGTATAACTTCTATTTTATCAAGCCCGGAACGGTGACCTTCAACTTTGGCGATGCGGAAATCTGCCTTGCCGCAGATGCGATCTTCCTGAGGCGCATTGCCAAGCGAATTGGATACGACGAGATGGAGCGCTATGCGGCGTCGCTCTACAACGATGCGCACAGCTCCTATCTGCACATGACAGCCAATTATTACCGCAAGCTGCGCGATCTCTTTTGCTCGGCCATCACCGAGGAGCCCGCCGAGCCATATGAGCCGCCGTATCCGCGCTATATGGAGTCGCTTCATACCTATTTTGACAAGACGATAGAAGCGCCGCTGTATCTGGCGCTCAAGGCGCACACCAACGGCGATCCGCACGGGCACGTGGATACCGGCAGCTATATCGTATACCGGGGGGAGCAGCCCGTGCTGATTGATCCGGGGCTGGATTGCTATTCTACCTTCAACTGGAACTATACGAAAACGCAGTACCGCAACGCCGGCTGGCACAACACCATGCTGTTCAACGGTCACGCCGAGGCAGGCGGTGGCCAGTTTGCCGCCCGCGAGCAGCGCTATGAGCCGGAGAGCAGGACGTTTTCCTGCGAGCTTTCGGGGACGTTTGTGCCCGGCGCGCAGGTGCATACCTGGGTCAGAACGTGGAGGTGTCAGCAGACCCAACTTTACGTCACGGACACCTGGGAGATCGGCGGAGAGGGAACGGCCGAGATGGTGCTGATGACCCGCCACAAGCCAAGGATTGTCACCGAGGAGCAGAAAATCGTGCTGGACGCGATCGGCACCACAATCGCATACGATCCGATATTCACGCCACGTGTCGAGCTGATGGATGAATCCGGCTCGCTCAACTCTCCCGAGATTCTGGCTGAGCGGCAGACGCGACTGGACTTTTATCGGGTCGCACCGCGCTTGCCGTACGAAAAGCCGACCGTCATTCCTTATCCCTCGTCGCTGCAGTGGGGACAGCCTTATCTGTATCGCATCGTTCTGCGTGCACAGGCGCATAAAGCAAGCTGCACGACGGTCATCGGCTGAGCTTCACCCATGCATGATATTCATGCATGGGTGAATTTTTATGTAAAAAATGCGCCCTTTGCAGACACTACCGCACGAAAAAGAAAATAACAAAGAATATTCAAGATATATTTTGCAAATTGGTCTTGACAAACCGGCTGCAATGTTGTATAATATTCGGGTATTGGTGTTACTGAATGAATAAATATGAATAAAATGTGTATAATTTTACATCCGATCGCACAGAAAGGAACGATATGGCAACAGTATTTATAGATGGCAGCGCAGGAACGACAGGGCTTCGTATTCGGGAGAGATTGTCCGCACGGCGGGATATTCGTCTTCTGACGTTGGCAGAGGAGCTGCGCAAGGACAACGCCGCGCGCTGCGAGATGATCGGGAAGGCAGACGTGGCCTTCCTGTGTCTGCCCGATGCGGCGGCAAAGGAAATCGTAGAGGCTGCTGCGGACTGCGATACCGTCATCATCGATACCTCGACGGCGCACCGCGTAAACCCTGCCTGGGAGTACGGATTTCCCGAGCTTTACGGCAGACGGGAAAAAATTGCGGCGTCGCGCCGCATCGCCAACCCCGGCTGCCACGCCAGCGGCTTTATTGCGCTGGTACAGCCGCTGATCCACGCAGGCTGCCTGCCTGCCGACGCAGCGCTGACCTGCTTTTCTCTGACAGGATACACCGGCGGTGGCAAGAGCATGATCGCGGCCTACGAAGATGCGGCACGTGATCCCATGCTGGATGCTCCCCGCATGTACGGTCTGACGCAGACGCACAAGCACCTGCCCGAGATGTGCGCCGTCACAGGGCTCCGGTCGCTGCCTGTATTTTGCCCCGTCGTTGCGGATTTTCCCTGCGGCATGGAGGTCAACGTACCCCTGTTTGCCCACCAGATCGGGGCAACGCCAACACAGATCAAGGGAATCTATGCCGACTATTACCGCGACGGGCTGGTTCACTTTGCGGATGCTGCCGACGAGAGCGGCTTCCTGTCTGCTGCCGCCATGGCAGGGCGCGATGATATGCAGCTGAGCGTCA
>JAFTSR010000023.1 GCA_017467225.1 Clostridia bacterium
CACGGTTACTGGCAGAAGCCTACCTTGAACGTAACCCTATGCAGCCGCATGTGATCGAAACAATGGCGGAAATCGAGGATGAGGAACATTTAGAAGACTTTTTGGGTAAATATACGACATCCTTTGATTGTTCCGCGCGTGCACTGTTGTTTGACAGGTATTTCCGACGCGGTGATACAGAAAAATTTGAGCCGGAGCGCAGATATCAATTGTATCAAGCATTCAACACATTACTTTGCCCACGCTACTTGCTAAAGTGGGGAGAAAGCAACGAACATAAACAATCTGTGGATAAATTTATGGAAACTATGCTTTCGTTAATTCGTTGTGATGCTGAGGATGACCGTCCTGATATGTGGATAGATGATCGCATTGAACTCGGACTTAAATCTGCGGTACGGTCAATATCTGGGGGGAATATAGATGAGGCTCTTTCGAAAACAGAAACGGTTGTAAAGCTGTTAGAGGATACAATGATGATTACGGATGAGGTTCTATTGCCAACGTCCTGCCGTTTTCTTGACGGAATGGAATGGCGTGCCAAAGAGGCTTGGTCGAATCGTGATAATAATCCTGACAGCCCCGAAGAGCGATTTATTTATATTTTCACCGAAATGAGTGGCATGAGTAGCTGCTATTGCATATTCCCCCACGACCATTATGACGTTCTTAACGGAAAGGATTTTGCCCCTCTTCGCGATCATCCGGAATTTACAAAACTTTGCGAACGTGTAAAAGCGTTAGTTATCACCAAACAAAAGGAATCGTAATCTTTGCCCCGCCTTGTGCGGGGCTTTGCTTTCATATTTCAAAAGTTGGATTTTCTCCAAAAACGGATGAACATTCACAGTCCACCAAAACACGACGTGTATTTTTGATTTTGAGGTTGAAAAATCACTTTTTTTGTGTTATAATTTCAATATCAAGAAAAAAGGCGGTGGATTTCATGTATATTTCCATTTTTTCAGATGAGTTTTATCAGGATATTTACCAGGTTCTTCCCGTGATCAAGTCATGGGGTATGACGCACGTGGATTTCCGCGGAATGATCAACGGCAAGCCGATCGAAAAGCAGACGGACGAGGAGCTGCATGCGCTCAAGGCAGCACTTGACAGCTACGGACTCAAGGCCGGTGTCATTCAGTCCTCGCTTTGCAAAGTACATCTGCCCGACAAGGAGCGCCAGGCCAAGGAGCAGGAAAAGCTGGAGGGCATCATCCGCGCCTCCCAAATTCTTGGCACCAAGCTGGTACGCAGCTTTTTCTACTGGCAGCACGCGCAGGACGATCCCGCCTGCGGTGAGCTTGCCACCCGTCCCGATGCGCTATCCGAGGTGCTGGACATGTTCGCTCCCATCGCCAAGCGCGCCAGGGAGGCCGGCTTGATCCTCGGCTTTGAAAACTGCGGTGTTACGCCAAATGAGGTCATTTGCGTGCTGGAAGCGCTGCAGGTTCCCGAATGGGGTATGGCTTGGGACGTTTCCAACATGTTTGAGCTGCTCCCCGAGGCGCAGGGAGACTGTGTGGAATACTTCACCAAGGCACTCAAATACGCCAATATGGTACACGTCAAATCCCGTGGCGTTCCTACCATTCCCGAGCTGAAATACAAAAAGGTGCCCTGGGAGCGCGTTCTCGCCGGTGTTGCTGTGACGGGCAAGGATATGCCGATCTCGGTAGAGACGCACGTACCGGCGGATTCTGCGCTTGATAAGATCGACACCTGCAAGAGAGTATATGATTACGTCAAAAAGGCAATTCCCTCCTCCGCACCCGGTGACATGAAGTCCGCGCTGTCTCCCAAGCTTCGCTTTGACCGTCCGTACGCTGACAATCCCGTGCGTATGGTGGTGGTTGGTCTTGGCATGGGCAAAAACCGCTGCAAGCAGCTGGAGGACACGACCGGCATTCAGTTGGTCGGCGTATGCGACATCAACGAGGCCAAGGCGCGCGCGGTCGGTGAGCAATTCGGCGTTGCCTACAGCGCGGATATCCGCGTATTTTTGGAGGATCCGACCGTCGAGGTCATGTACATCGTGACGCCGACCGGTACGCATTGCGATATTGCGGAGCAATGTCTGCGAGCCGGCAAGCACGTGCTTGTCACAAAGCCCATGGACGTAACACATCAAAAATGCATCCGCGTGACGGAGCTTGCCAAAGAGCTGGGGCTCATGCTGGCTTGCGACTTCGATCTTCATTTCCGAGGAGCGCTGACCGAACTGAAAAACGCGGTAGATGACGGATTTTTCGGTAAGCTTAAATCGGCCAATATGATTCTCAACATCCGCAGACCCAAGGAATATTTTGAAGAAAACGGTCATTGGCGCGGCACCTGGGCGCTGGATGGCGGCGGTGCGCTGAGCAATCAGGGCATTCACGAGATCGACCGCATTCTGACGGTGTTCGGTATGCCGCAAGCCGTCAGATGCACCGTGGCAACGCAGACACACGACATCGAGGTGGAGGACTACGGCATTGCCGAAATGAGATTTGAAAACGGCATGATCGCCAGAATTTCCTCTACGACCTCCTATCCCGCCTCCTCCTGGTACACACGTCTGGAGGTTTACGGAGACCGCGGTGCGTATCTTCTGACAGCCGGCGGTCCCGAGGGTGACCACGTCTACTGGTGGCAGCACGGAGAATGGAGCGAAAATTCGCCGTATCCCTTCACAAAGGAATGGAACCAGGCGGCGGATAACTTTGCCAACGCGCTGCGGACGGGTGAGCCCTTGATCGTCACGGCGGAAAACGGCATCCGCTCCCGTTACGTTCTGGATAAGATGTACGAAAGCGCCCACGGTACGGAAGGCTGGGTGACGATTTGAACTGGATCGCACAAATATTCGGCGCGCTTGCCATCTGCTGCTCGCTGATCATCTACTCCAGAAATGACCGCAAAAAGCTGCTGATCTTCAAATGCATTCAGGATATCTGCTGGGGCACGCATTATCTGCTACTGGCGACCTATCCACCGGCCGCCACGAGCGCACTCTGCATCTGCAGATCTCTCGCCTTTTACGGACGCCCCAAGGAGGAAAAAAAGAGCAAGTGGATTCTCATTCTTTTCCTTGCCCTGTACGCGCTTTCTGCGTGTCTGACATGGAAGGATACGTTCAGCATCCTCCCGGCGATCAGCTCGTCCATCTCCACCGTGGCCTTTTGGATGAAAAAGACACGCCACACCAAAATACTTGCTATTTTCGCGTCGCTGTGCACACTGAGCTACAATATTGCCGTGGCACATTCGATTTCGGTATACGTCGGCGTGACCATCACCATGGTGACCTCGCTGATCTCCCTTCTGACATCGGAAAAGCGGAAAGCAAGCTGAGAACATTATTTTACACAGAGGAACGCAATTATGGAATACAGAACCTTAGGAAAAACAGGACTCAGCATTTCCCGTCTGGGCTTTGGCGGCATCCCGATTCAAAAGATCGATGCCGAGGGCACAAAAAATTTGATCGGCGAGCTGCTTCGACAGGGTGTGAACTATATCGATACCGCACGAGGATACACGGTCAGCGAAGAATACCTCGGCTTTGCACTTGAGGGTGTCAGGGATCGGTTTGTGCTTGCCACTAAAAGCATGGCTCGTACCAAGGAGGCCATGGCCAAGGATATTGACATCAGCCTGAAAAATCTCAGAACTGACTACATTGATCTTTACCAGGTCCACAATCCCGGTGCCAAGGATCTGGAGACGGTCACCGCCCCGGGCGGTGCGCTTGAAGCGCTGCTTGAAGCCAAAACAGCCGGAAAGATCGGACATATCGGCATCACGCTCCACGCCGTGGAGCTGTTCGCGCAGGCGATCGAGCTGCCTTGGGTGGAAACGATCATGTTCCCCTACAACATTGTTGAGACGCAGGGCGAGGAGCTGATCGCCAAGTGCGCCGAGAAAAATATCGGCTTTATCTGCATGAAGCCGCTGGCCGGCGGTGCCATTGAGGACGCTACCACGGCGCTCCGCTTTGTGGTGAGCAATCCCGCCGTCACTGTGGTCATTCCCGGCATGGCGGACGCTGCCGAGATTGCACAGAATGTTGCGGCTGCTGCTGACACGACGCCGCTGAATGCCGAGGAGCAGCAGAAAATCGCAGACATTAAAGCAACTCTTGGCACCAATTTCTGCCGTCGCTGCAACTACTGTGCGCCCTGCACCGCAGGCATCAATATCCCCGCTGTATTTCTGTTCGAGGGATATTACAGCCGCTATGACCTCAAGGACTGGGCGAGCAGTCGCTATGCAACTCTTTCCAAAACAGCCTCCGATTGCATGGATTGCGGTGCCTGCGAGGAGCGCTGCCCTTACAACCTTCCCATCCGCCAAATGCTCAAAAAGACGGCGCAGGTGATGGGAAAATAATCCAATAAATTCCACATAAGGAGCACAAAAAAATGAACGAATTAACCGTACTTGAGAATATCCGTCGCGAAATAGAGTCTCTGCCCGGTCATCTTGGATTTTACTATAAAAACATGGTCACGGGCGTTGAGTTTGGCATCCGCGAGGAGGAAATCTACGGCGCGGCCAGCATTATCAAATTCCCACTGTTTCTGCACATTCTGTCAGAGTGCCACAAGGGCAACATGTCGCTGGATGACCGTCTGGTCACCGAGGAGTCCGACAAGGTTCCCAGCTGCGGCGCGCTGAACATGTTCACCGGCAGCGTGGAAACAGACATCCGCACGCTTTGCAGACTGATGATCTGTCTGAGCGACAACACCGCCACCAATCGCCTCATCCGCCACTGCGGCATTCCTAACCTTGAGACTGGTTTTGCCGAGCTTGGACTGGAAAAGACCCGCATTCGCCGCCTGCTGTTCGACGCGGCAGCGACTGCCAAGGGCATTTTCAATTCTATCAGCACCAAGGAGCTGGGCCTGCTTCTGGAGAAGCTGTACCGCGGCGAATTTATCGATAAAGAAACCAGCCAATACGCCATCGACGTTCTCTCTGAGCAGCAGATTAACCACAAGCTGGGCGGAAAGCTTGGCGAGGACGTTCTCATCGCTCACAAAACCGGCGAGGACAGCAACCTGAGCAATGATATCGGCATCGTCTTTGCCGACAAGCCTTTTGTCATCTGCTTCACGGGACACCGTACCGACGTTTACCCTTGGGAGGATCTGATGCGCCGTGCCGCTTATGATTTGTATCAGGCAAACGCAGAGGAATAAGAATCATATTTACCTTTTACGCAAAGGCAATACGCGGATCACCAACACCGCTATTGCCTTTTTTGTAAATATGTAAAAATAATGCCTCTTTCCCGTTGACATTTATCGACATAAGTGATATAATGGGAGGAAAGCGGAGCGAACAAAGGCTACCGCAAAATAGGAGGATTACTAAAATGACCAACAATCTTGTCTACGACATCCACGACAAACCCAAGTTTTCCCAATTGCTGGTCTTCGCATTCCAGCAGGTGCTGGCCATTCTGGCCGCCACCATCGCCG
>JAFTSR010000356.1 GCA_017467225.1 Clostridia bacterium
CAGAACGTGCTGCTCTTCATCGACAACATCTATCGATTCACTCAGGCCGGTTCAGAAGTTTCGGCCCTGCTCGGCCGAATGCCGTCAGCCGTCGGTTATCAGCCGACGCTGGCTAATGAGATGGGTATGCTGCAGGAGCGCATTACCTCGACCAAGAAGGGATCAATCACGTCTATTCAGGCAGTTTACGTGCCTGCGGATGACCTGACCGACCCCGCGCCTGCAACGACCTTCGCGCATCTTGACGCACCGACGGTTCTTTCGCGCGGTATCGCATCGCAGGGTATCTATCCGGCGGTTGATCCGCTGGAGTCGAGCAGCCGTATCCTCTCGCCCGATATTCTGGGTGAGGAGCACTATGCCGTTGCTCGTGAGGTGCAGCGTATTTTGCAGCGCTACAAGGAACTGATGGACATTATCGCTATCATGGGTATGGATGAACTTTCCGACGAGGATAAGCTGCTGGTGCAAAGAGCCAGAAAAATCCAAAGATTTTTGTCGCAGCCCTTCCACGTTTCCGAGAAGTTTACCGGCATTGAGGGCACCTACGTGCCGCTGTCTGAGACCATCCGCGGCTTCCGCGAGATTGCCGAGGGCTTGCATGACGACCTGCCCGAGTCTGCCTTCCTGTTTGTCGGTACCATCGACGAAGCAGTAGAGAAGGCCAAGAGGACGGCCGCTGTATGAGAACCTTTGATTTAAAAATTTCGACGCCGGACGGTGATCTGTATTCCGCTCCTGCGGTGCAGCTGATCGTACGCGGCTTCGAGGGTGAGCTGGCGATCATGGCGGGGCACGTACCCTTTATGACCGCGGTTAAGCCCTGTGTGTGCCGTGTGACGCAGGAGAGCGGCGAGGTCAGAGAGGGACAGACTGACGGCGGTATACTGAGCGTCGGTACGGATGGTGTTACGCTGCTGTCCGGCAGCTTCAATTGGAAGGATAATAACTGATTTTTGAGCAGAAAGGATGTAATTAGCTCTATGAAACAATGGAAAAAACGCCTGCCGGCATTAGTTTTGGCAATGATTATGGCGTTGAGTGCGGTGTTTGCCACGGCTTGTGCCGACGAGCCGCAGCCCGAAGATCCTACGACGGATGATCAAGTTGCTGACGAGCAGCAACAGCCCGAGGAGCCAAAGCAGGAAAGACTGCCGCTTGATCTGCCTGAGGCAAACTACAATGGCAGTGAGATACACTTTGTTGAATGGTCTGC
The DNA here is from genome assembly GCA_017467225.1 of Clostridia bacterium. Next base: position 1,217 of record JAFTSR010000356.1, read on the forward strand.
CGGTGGACAGGTCGATATCGGTAAGGGATGGATTCCGTGGGAAGAGGTCGACGTGGATGACTACGACGGCGATCTTTTGACCGGTGCGGTCTATGACCGTAATGCGCTGATCGAGGAGACCTACGGTGTCAAGATCACCAAGGAGTATATCAGCGTGGATCAGGGCTACGATACCAAGATCCGTAACAACGCTTCCTCCGGCGATGATCTTTACCAGGCTATGACGCTGCGTTCTCTGGGTATCACGACCTTTATTTTGGAAAAGCTGATGGCCAACATGTACGAGCTGGATCACATTCACACCGATAAAATCTGGTGGAACCAGGACTCCGTTGCTTCGTATACGCTGGGCTCGACGCTGTATTTTGCGGCACCGGAGTTTTTGCTCCGTGATAAGGGCGCAACGGCTGCGATGTACTATAATTCCAAGGTTGCTGCAGATAACGGCATCGACGATCTTTACGACCTGGTCAAGTCGGGCGAATGGACCTGGGAGAATTTCATTGACTACAGTGAGCGCGTCAGCTCCAGCCTTGACGGCAACGACATGATGGACAGCGTCAGAGACCAGTGGGGTATCGTTGGCTCGGATTCGGACGTTTTCCGTCTGTTCAGCGGTACGGGAACCAAGTTTGCTCGCATTGACGAGGACGGTCTGATCGCCTACGAATTTGGCGATGAAGAGTCTATTCTGAAAATGCAGGAGGTCTTTGAGGAGATCATCTACAGTGATTTCTTCGGCCACAGAGGCATTGTTGATTTTGAAGGTGGCGCTACAACCGCTCCCTTTGTCAGCGATTTGGCTCTGTTTACCATTGCAGGCGTGCGCGAGGTCAATACCTTCCGCGCCATGGAGAGCGATTACGGTATTCTGCCGGTTCCCAAGTATGATGAGGATCAGGAGGATTACTCCTCGCTGGTTTGGGTACATGACGACAGCGTTATGGGTATTTTGGACGCAGCAGGCGACAAGGATATGGTCGCGCTGGTCGTGGAGGCGATGAGCTACCACAGCTGGTACGACGTGTATCCTAAGTTCTACGATACTGTCATCATCGGTCGTTCGACGCGTGATGAGCAATCCAAGGAAATGCTGGAGATTGTCTTCCGTACGCGTCTGTACGATCCCGGTCAGTTCTGGGATAGTGGCTCAGGCGCTTCCGGTATTCAGAATAAATACCTGCGCTTGCCCGAGACCAAGCAGTCCAATATTTCCTCTATCTGGGGCTCTTACGAGAGTATGGTAGTTAAGCGTTTTGAGGAAATTAACGCTATTATCGAGGAAAGCATGTGGTAATTACAAAAAATATGGGGCTGTGCCAATGGCGCAGCCCCACTTTTGTGTATTATGCAACTTTAAGAATATCTGCGCCGAAGGGCAAAAAGGCCAATTTCATCATCTTGA
>JAFTSR010000357.1 GCA_017467225.1 Clostridia bacterium
CAAGGAGCGTATTTTCTCCCGTTACGGGCATCTGGCTAATGATGACAGCGCCGCCTTTGCCGCGGAGCTTGCCGAGCACGGCCTGCAAAATCTCATGCTCGCCCACCTGAGTGAGCAGAACAACGAGCCCACGCTTGCGTATGAGGAGTTTGTCATGGTGCTGGGCGGCGAGGACCGCGTCCATATCGCCGTCGCCGCACCTGATCACGTGGTAGAGCTGTGAGGCTGTGCGGGCAGGGCGCTGCCCCTTGACCCCGCGCTCCGCGGGGTCAGACCCTTTTGATGAAAAAGAAGGTCGCAAGCGACCATCGTGTTTGCCTCGGCGGCTGAACACCGCCGTTTCGGGCAAACTCGAAACCGCCAAACATCGCGGCTTCTGCGAAGCCACCTCCCTGACAGCTTTCGGCCCACACGGACAAAAAGCGCACAAACCTCGGGGGATCTACAAGGGGGGTCCCCCTTGTACACGTTTTCTTTGGGTTTCGGCGCAGCCGAAACAGCGTTTCATTTGACGTGCGTCAAAGAAATGAACAAAAAGCCAATTATAGTCAGAAATCTTTGTTCGCACCACCTCACCACCAAACAAAGGAAAGAAATTATGCTCACCCTGAAAATCATCACCATCGGCACGCTGAAGGAAGCCTATTGGCGCGACGCGCTGGCCGAGTATAAAAAGCGCCTCTCCGCCTTTTGCCAGGTCGAGGAAATCAACCTCAAGGAAAGCCGCGTTGCCGATCGCCCGAGCGACGCGCAGATCAACGCCGCCCTTGAGGCCGAGGCCGCCGATATTTTGCCCTACCTCACGCCGCGCGCGTATAAAATCGCTCTTTGTGTCGAGGGAAAGCAATTTTCGTCCGAGCAGTTGGCCAAAAAAATGCAGGACGCTATGCTTGTCGCCGGCGAAATGGTGCTGGTCATCGGCTCCTCACACGGACTTTCCGACCGCGTCAAGGCCGCCTGCGACCTGCGACTTTCGGTCTCCGCGCTTACCTTCCCACATCAGATGATGCGCGTCATGCTTATGGAAATCCTCTATCGCTGCATGAGCATCCTCAAGGGAACGCAGTACCATAAGTGATTTTTGCAAAAAGTGCAAAATATTTCCGAAAAAATCCGCAAAATGTCTTGCATTTGTGTGAATTTTCTATTATAATATGTATAAGAATTGCGGCGCCGACCGCAACGTATTACATCCATTGATCCGAACAGAAAGGAAACATACACATGGGAAACTGGACGGTTAATCAAAAACGTAACGTCGTCGTCATCGGTTACGGCGGCATGGGCGGCTGGCACACCCGTTACCTCAAGGAGAGTGACGCTGCCAATCTTTTGGGTATTTATGATATTAAGCCGGAGAGAAGTGAGCTCGCGCGTGAGAACGGCATTTATGCTTACGACTCCTGGGAGCAGGTGCTCTCAGATGAGCGCGTGGATTTTGTCACGCTGGCTGTTCCGAATGAGTTACATAAACCGCTGGCAATCGCCGCTATGGCTGCCGGCAAGCACGTAATCAGCGAGAAGCCGGTTACGCTGTCGTCGACCGATCTGCAGGAGATTTTTGATGCGTCGGCTCAGTACGGCAGCCTGTTCACTACCCACCAGAACCGCCGCTGGGACTGCGACTATCTGATGATGAAGCAGGCTTATGCGTCCGGTGAGCTTGGTAAGGTGTTCCAGATCGAGTCCCGTATCCAGGGCTCGCGCGGAATCCCCGGCGACTGGAGAGGCAAGAAGGAGCACGGCGGTGGCATGATCCTTGACTGGGGAGTGCACCTGATCGACCAGATGCTCGGCATCGTTTACGATAAGAAGATTGAAAAGGTCTACTGCCGCTGCGACCACCTGACCAACGACGAGGTGGACGATGGCTTCCAACTGGATCTGTATTTTGAGGATGATCTGACCGCTCGCATTGAAGTGGGAACCTCCCACTTTATCCAGATGCCGCGCTTCTATATGGCCGGCATGGAGGGCGCTGCAATGGTCAACGACTGGCGTGAGAACTGCCGCGTCGTCTACTGCACCGACCACACCGAGAAGGATGTCAAGCCCGTCGTGACGGCTGCCGGCCTGACCAAGACCATGGCGCCTCGTGACGGAAAGACCACCAACGAGCACGAGATCATTCGTCCCGACTCGGACGTCCACGATTTCTATCGTAATTTCGTGGCGACCATCAACGGCGACGCAACCCAGATCGTCACCCACCCGCAGCTGATGCGCGTCATGAAGATCATGGAGGCTGCCTTTGCCTCTGACGCCGCCGGCAAGCCGGTTGAGATTGAGGATAAAATAGTGTGATGATGGCGGGGGGAACTTTTTTGGAAAAAAGTTCCCCCCGCACCCCCTTCAAAAAACTTTTTGGGAATTTTTTTGAGAATGAAGTTGATACTGCCTGCATAGCCGGATAGATCTGATGACTTTTTTGCAAAGTTCTTGAAGGGAGGGCGTGGGAGGGAAACTTCTTTCAAGAAGTTTCCCTCCCACAAAAAGGAGATACTTATGAAAATTCTGCTGATATCTGACCTGCACGCCAACATTGATGCGCTCAATGCCGTGTGGGCCAAGGAGAATGACGCGGACGTGGTGCTGTGCGCCGGAGACATTGTTGACTGGGGATGGAATCCGCACGAGGTGATCGCCTGGCTCAAGGAGAGAGAGGCCATCTGCATCTGCGGCAATCACGACCTGGAAACGCTCAAGCTGTACGACAGCGGCGTGCGTGAGGAGGTCGGTAAGGAGACCACTTACGCGTCGCATTGCGTCAATCAGCTGACCGAGGATGACATTGCATTTTTGCGTGCGCTGCCCGAGACGCGCGTGCTGGATTTTGACGGCGTCAGATACTGCATGAAGCACTCGCTGGTCATGCACGAGCGCAAGAGCAGCGTGCAGATTTTGCTTGGCGAGTATCGAGCCCTGCCCGCCTTCCGCGAAAAGTGGAACGAGCTGGTCACGCCCGAGGAGGACGCCGGTGCAACGACGCGCTGCCTGATTTTGGGACACTCGCACATCCCGTTCCTTTTGCGCGCCATGGGCGAGGAATATTATCTCAACCCCGGCAGCACGCACTATCGCAAGGGCCCTGACTCGGTCGCCAAGGGGGCGGATTACGTTATTATTCAGGATGGCACGCCCATCTTCCGTCACGTAGACTACCCGACGGCGCACCTGCGTGAGCGGATCAAGGCCTCCAACTTCCCAATCAATATTCAAACGCCGGCGCTGGTCTATGCCGGCTCTCACGTCGATTAAGGAGGGTAACTGCTATGAAAATGTTAGTCATTTCCGATATTCATGCCAACGTCGACTCGCTCAACGCCGTTTGGGAGAAGGAGAGCGACGCGGACGTCATTCTCTGCGCGGGAGACGTCACCGACTGGGGCTTTCATCCGCATGAGACCATCGCCTGGCTGCGCGAGCACAACGCCATTTGCGTGCACGGCAATCATGATCTGCATATTGTTCGCCTGTACGACAGCGGACGGCGCGAGGAACCGGGTAAGGAGACCAATTATTCCTCCTGGTGCGTCAACCACATGACCGACGAGGATGCCGACTGGCTGCGCGCACTGCCTGAGACACAGCACGTGACGGTGGACGGCATTGCCTACTGCATGCGCCACGCGGTGGATGTTTGCGAAGATGAAAACACCATCCGCGACTACCTGGGCAAGTATATTGCAGTGCCCATGTTTGATCAGCTGTGGAGCAAATTCGGTGGCAGCCGCGAGGTCGAGCTGCACCGTCTGGTGCTGGGTCACTCGCACAACTGCTACACGCTGCAGGCTAAGTGGAACGAGATGTATCTCAATCCCGGCAGCATGCACTACCGTTTGGGCGGCAACGCCGGAACGCACGGCGCAGACTACATAACCATCGTGGACGGCGCGGTGACCATGAAGCACGTCGATTACCCGACGGCGCACCTGCGAGAGATGCTGGAGAAGACCAGCTTCCCCGAGGAAATCAAGCGCCCGGCACGTGTTTACGCCGGCTCTGAGGTGGATTAAAAGATACGCGCGGGGAAAACTTCTTGGAAGGAGGTTTCCCACACCCCTTCAAGAACTATACAAAAAGAGACGCTTGCATGGTAGCAAAGCGTCTCTTTTGTCAGTTAGGGATTATTTGCGAGTATCGTCTTCGTCGTCAGCAAAGGTGATGATCTCCTCGTCCTCAGCGTCGGTGACCTCAGAAACCTCGTCCTCCTCCGAAGCAAAGGAGACGATCTCCTCCTCGTCCTCGGCAGCCTCTTCCTCAACAACGTACTCGGACTCCTCTTCCTCCTCGGCAACGTAAGTCTCTTCGTTGTCCTCGGTCTCCTCGTCCTCATAGACCTCGTACTCATCTTCCTCGTCGGCAAATTCGTCGAGATCCTCATCCTCCTCATCCTCGTCGGCGGGAGCAACGGGGGCAGGCTGTACGGGTGCAGGTGTATCTTCCTCATCCTCCTGTGCCTCGCGCGCCTGCTGTGCCAGCAGATAGTCGCGCTTGACGCACTTGGCTACGTACGCCATCATAAAGCGCAGCTCAGCCAGCATGTAGGCGGCCACGGCCAGAACGGGAGCCAGCCAAGCGGGCTGTGCCTTGAGCAGAATGGTGCAGACCAGAGAGAGCAGCAGAACGATCAGCAGCTCGCAGATCAGAACGACACCGTTGTGCTTGAAATAATTTTTGAAGTAACGGGAATTGCTTTGTTTCATGATTGATATGTTTCCTTTCTATGGTAATCTTGATTATGAAATTACAGCGGGAGGATCAGGCAGCGACCGGGCGTGCCGGCGATCTCTTGACCCGAGGGGGTCGTCAGCGTTGCCTCTTGATGGAAGACTGCCATCAGCGTCTTGCACGCACCCTCACAGGCGACGATGGCCTGGCAGGCTGCGTCGTTGCGGAGCACCTGTACTGTACCGCCCTCTCGGTTCGAGGGTGCGGCCATGTATGCAAACTGCGGATGAGCCAGATCGGTCGGAATGCAGACCATAAAGAGGTCGCCTTTGACGGGTGCATCGGGCACGGCGTGGTTGTTGCGCCGCCATGAGCCGACCTTCTCGCCGACTTCAATGCTGAAATCGGTTTTTTCGTCCAGATTGAAGTAGACCCATTCGCCGTTGGAAACGTGGCGAGGACGCAGCGAACGGTCGATCTTGGTATCCTTCGCCCAGCACTGATCCACCGTGGTGGTCAGGGGACCGCGCTCGGGGTGCTCGTCACGAATATCCGCGCCCAGGGAGACCAGACAGCCGTCGAACGTGAAGAAGGAAACCAGGGCGCTGATGCCGTCATGCTCCGGCTTTTCATAGAGAATACCGAAATCACCCGACGTTAAGCCGCCGGCATGGCTGTTGGGGAGTGGCAGGCACCACCAGTCGCGGTGTGCGTGGATCTGCTCGTCGTTTTCAATACGCGCCGTTGTGCCCGGAATGTGGGCGAAATCCCATACGGCGGAAATATCGTGATATTCGTCGCCGCGGCGGGCAAGGCAGGTGTGCGTGCCGTAGGACATATTGTAGGCTAACTCGCCCTCGCCGTTGCAAAGCTCTTGATCGTAAATTTTTTCGTTGTGTCCCTTGACACCGATGTAACTGCCGTTTTTGCGGTGGCAGAGCACCTGGATGGAGGGATAGAACACCGTCTTGTCCGCATCACTGTCGTCACAGACGGCGGCAGGACGGGCGTTTTCCTTGGCAAAGGCGGCGATCTCATCAGCGCGGGGGAGATCTGCTGTGCGAGTCAGGAACTTGATACCGCGATGCAAATTGACACGGTAGTTGTTGCCAAGACGGGCAAACTCACGACCGACGCCACAGTAATCAAAGTAGCCGTTTTTACTCATGACACGCTGACCGTCCAGCACGTGGCGCAGAAAAATGTCGATCAGCTCGGTTGGGAACTCCCAACGGGTCTTTTGGAAAACGTAGAGAAGAATAGAAACGTCAAAGGTGAAGGCTGCGCCGTAGCCGCCGGAATACCAGCGTCTGCCGTGCTGGCAGAAGCCGCCGTCCTCCTGAATGCCCTCAGCGTCGTATTTCATCTCACCCCGTGCGCGCTGTGCGGCTGCGGTGAGCAGCTCGTTGTCGCCGGTCAGAAGTGCGTGCTTGATGGTGTTGTTGATGCCCCAGATCAGATTGGCACCGGTCCACTTGATAATGCCGGGGTGGCATTTCATCGAGCCGCGGCCGATCAGCGTCAGCGCACGCTCGCGCAGATCCTGCGGCAGCACGTCCCACATCATCATGGAGATGTCGGAGATGGTGCGCGGCATGCCGATTTCGTTGTGCCACCAGTTGGGGTTAATATAATCGTGCAGCAGCCAATAGCGCAGCGCAGCGATCATGGCATCACGGTAGGCGGCATCCTCATACAGACGCGCACGACCGTGCTGGGTCAGAAGATTCTGAATACGGGAGTAGTGCTTGGAGGCATCCCAGCCGCTGCGTTCCTGATCTGCATAGTTGATGTCCGCCCAGCACAGCGTATCGGGAAGATCGCCCGGGATCAGCGCAGCGTAGAAATCCACGGCGCCCTTGTCTCCAAAGGTGTGGTCATAGGCCAGACCCTCCCAAAGCAGCTCGGAAAAATGGCAGAACACCGAGCGCATGTCATCACGCAGCGTTTCTGCATAAAATGCGGTCACATTCATCAGGCATTCTCCTTTCGAGTGTGTCGAATGTCAGAGAGTTCTCATTATATTGTACCAAAAAAATACAAAAAAAGCAATATATATCTTGAAATTTTTTTATTTTTTTGCAAAAAAAGTGCGATAAATGCTCAGCAAATGGTGCGGCACTCCATATAATAGCGCTTATCACGGGCGTGACCCATGGAAAACGTCTTGCGGGGAAGCGCGCCGTCGTAGATGACGGTGCGGAACAGCTGATCCTTTTGCATGCCGTCAAACAAAAATCCGATGGCACCGTCGCGGCAGGCCAGAGAGGTCAGTGAGTCCTCACCATGGATATAGTCGATCTCGATCCCAGGATGCGCGGCTGCGTAATCGTCAAGGAAGGTCTGCAGCGTGCCGACGGTCAGCTGCTGGACGGGATGCTCCGCGTGAAGATCAGAAGTGAGGGGATGACCTGGCGTACCGAAAACGCAGCGGATGCTTTGCGGCGCTGCGGCACCGTCAAGCCCGGCAAGATAGGACTTGAGCGAGGCGAGAATATCCTCGCGATCTGCGTGAAAAACAACGCGGTAGATCGGCTCAAAATCCAGCGCAGCATCGTGCAGGTTGACGACCTCGCACAGCGCATAACGGGCCGGATGGGTGGCTGCAGCCTCGGCACCGATGGCTGCCTTGATCTCCTCGTAGGCAGCCTTGGCGCTGGCCAGCGAGTGGTTGCCGTCGCCAACCGCAAACAAGAGGGGGGCAAGCGTGCCGTCACCATAGCGTGCGGCCATGGCTTCGGGGGTGATCAGCGCATCGAGCGCCGCTTGTACGGCGTCCATCTGTGCTTCGCTGAGAAAACGGCCGGTGGCGCGGCCACCACCCAGCATCAGCTCGGTGTCGTAAGCAAGCGGCATGCTGTCCTGTGCCTGCGTATCAAACAGCGGCGCGAGCACGGTGTGCCCGGGGTCATCGATCAGCAGCATGACGTGCGGCAGCTCC
>JAFTSR010000358.1 GCA_017467225.1 Clostridia bacterium
CGCGCAACCTGGTCGGGCGAGGGCGGCGGCGTTCTGCTCAACCAGTGTCCTCACAATCTGGACCTGTGGCAGTGGATCTGCGGCATGCCCTGCAAGGTAGATGCCAAGCTGCACTTTGGTAAGTGGCACGACATTGAGGTCGAGGACGACGTAACTGCATACGTTGAATATCCCAACGGCGCAACCGGTACGTTTATTACCTCCACGGGTGACGCTCCCGGCTCCAACCGCCTGGAGGTTGTCATGGATGGCGGTATGCTGATTTGTGACGGTGGCTCTTTGACCATGCGCAAGCTGGAGATGCTGGAGCCCGAGTTCTCCGCAACCAACACGGTTCCGTTCGGTCAGCCTAAGTGCGAAACCGTCAAGGTCGATTGCTCCGATGCAGGTGACAATAAGCAGCACGTTGGCGTTCTGAACGCTTTTGCCGGTGCAATTCTGCGCGGTGAGCCGCTGATCGCAGACGGTCGCGAGGGCATCAACGGTCTGACTATCTCCAACGCAATGCATCTGTCTGCATGGCTGGGTAAGCCCATCGATCTGCCGATGGACGAGGCTTGCTTCAAGGCTGAGCTGATGGAGAGAGTCAAGAATTCCCACCGTAAGGAAAATATCACTTCCGTGATTGCAGATACCTCGGGTACCTATAACGCGTGATTTTGAGTAACCACACATAATCTTGCTCCCCAAGGAGTGAGGGATAGGAGAGATGATGAAATCCTTTAGAATTCTTTCGTTATTGCTGGTTCTTTGCATGCTACTTGCCTGCACGGTCGCTTGTACCGATGTAGGGGAGGGAACGCCTGAGCCCGAATCCCCCGAAACCCAAGAGGATGATACGCCGAAGTATGCGTTGAGTAATATCAGAGCTGATATTGCCCAGTACACCGTCGTTCGTCCGGACGGCATTGACGAGCTGACAAATGCGGCCGTTATGATCCGTACGGCGGCAGAGGCCAAGACCGGTGATGTCCCCGACATTACGACCGATTACGTCGTTGATGAGTCCAAGTTTGATCCCGCCGCTCCCGAAATTCTGGTCGGCAAGACTGCCAGAGCTGAGAGTGAGCAGGCGATGGCCCTTCTCAAGGACAAGGCTCCTTATCTGATCACACAGATCGGTAACAAGATCTGTATCGTCGGTAAGGACGCAAAGTCTGTCGAGAACGGCGTGCGCGAGTTCCTCTCGATCTATTTTAACTACACAGTGGAGGAGGAGAAAGTGGTAGCAGATTATCATAACGTCAGAGATTACGGTGCCGAAGGTGACGGCGTCGAGGATGACAGCCTTCCTTTCAAAAAGGCGATCAAGGCGGCGGAGAAGGACGGCAATCCCGTTTACGTTCCCGCAGGTAAGTATTTGATCACCGAGGAGCTGACGCTCAACAGCGTGACTCTGTATGGTTATACCAGCGGCTCGTGGACGGCTGATGATAATGATCTCCCTACGGTCTATCATAATAATCTGGAAGAGCCTTTGTTTAACGTTTGCACCGGTTCACTTTCCGGCTTGAATATCGTTGTGCAGGGTGTGACTGCGGAGACCGAGGAGGCAGCGGAGACTATCAAAGTTTCCGGTGTTGGCAGCCGCGTCAATAACGTGCGCATTTATCAGCCCTATATCGGTATTAAGGCTACCTACAACAATACTGGCCGAAGTGTACTGGATGATATTCTGATCGTCTTTGCATGGAATACCGGCGTGGATATTTCTGGCACGTGGGATATCGCCACCTTGCAGAATATCGAGGTATGGAACCCGGATCAGAAGTATCCCTGTCCCTACGCCTTCCGTTTCGGTAAAAATGATGCGCTGCATGCGGCAAATCTTTTCACCTTCAATGCAGGCACGGGCTTTGATTTCTACAACACGCCTGATGGCGGCTGTTGGGGTACCTTTGAAAACTGTGGCGTTGATTTGACCTCGACGGGTATTTTTGTGGGTGAGGGTGAGCATCATCTGACCTTCAACGGCGGAACCTATTGGGGACACTGGTACGGTGTCGATGTATCCAACAAAACGGCTAAAAATACGGCGATCACCGTGACAGGCTCGGAATTCCGCTTTAACGGCGGAAATCCCATCCGTGTCAGCGGCGGACGCATGACAACTGTTACCGGATGCAATATTTACCGATATGCATCGGGGCATTCGGCAGCCCCTGTAAAGATCACCGGTGGCAGCGGTGTGACGATTGTTGGAAATACCTTCACGACGACGGGCAGCGGCGTTGAAATTGATTCTTCCTTTAGGGGAGCAGCTAATGTGACCGGAAATACCATTTTGACCGGTGCCGCCAAGGCGAGCGATGCGATCAAAAACTCCGCACCGAAATCTGCTATGGTAAATACCGAGGGCAATGTGATTCTGGTCGGCCAAAAGTTTGAATAATTCATCGTATGACACACGGGACCTTCCGCTTTCGCGGGAGGTCTCTTTTTTGCAGCAATTGGATATTGACAATTGCGCAGATTTCCTGTATAATATATAGGTATGTTTCTTTGAATTTTTTGTCGAAGGGAGGGGAAGGTATGAGCAAATATGCCAAAGTGCCGTGGCACACCATGGCTGAGGACGAGCTGATTCAAAAGCTGAAAAGTGATCGATATCGCGGTATGAGCAGTAAGATGGCGCGAAAAAGACGCGAGCGTCTTGGCGAAAACGGGCTGTTTTTACCCTTCCGCTCGACCTTGAAGGACGCACTTTATGCTGTTTTGCGCGACGTTCCGCTGCTTTTACTTCTTTTGATCTGCCTGATCGCACTTTGCTTCCGTTTATGGCGGACGGTCATCTGCGTGCTTTTTGTTCTGCTGCTCAGTAGTACCCTGACCGTGATCGCTTATGCCAAAACGCGAAGAATCCGCGAGAGCATGAGCGCATATAACGTTCCTCAAGTCACGCTGATCCGAAGCGGAAAAAGATATCTCGCCAAAGCCTCGGCGCTGGTTCCGGGAGATCTGATTCAGCTGGAAGCAGGCGATATCGTTCCTGCTGATCTTCGGATTTTGCAATGCAGCCCGGATATTCTGGTTCGTACGCTGCGCACCGTGCAGAACGGCGAAATGCAATATGACGAGCCGACTGCCAAGCGTGCAGATATCGTATATCCCGCCGATGGCGATGAAAATGACGTGCTTATGCGTGAGAATATGCTGTTTGCAGGCTCGCAGATCGTGTCGGGTCAGCTGACAGGCATGGTGGTTACTGCCGGCACAGATACCTATCACGGTGCCCTGTACGGTGCCAATGCGTTGGCCGCAGAGGTCGGTGAGATGCCGTACCTGGCGCGAATGCGCCGCTATGGCAATCGCTACAGCCTTTTGATGTGTGCCATGCTGTTGCCGGCGACGCTGATCGGCTTGCTTTTCGGACGCGGCACCGGTCTGTTCGATATTTTTCTGGTTGTGCTCTCGCTGGCTGTGGCCTCAATGAGTGAGCAGCTGATGGTCATGGGTCGCATCGTGGCGGCCTGTGGCGTGGTGCGTGCAGCCTTGCCTTATCGCCGTGGCTGTGCGGCAATTTTCAAGCGATATGATGCCACGGACAAAATAGCGCGTCTGAGCGATGTCATTCTGACCGATATGAGTGCGCTGAGTGACGGTATTCCGCATCCGTACGCCATTTTTACCGATGGCACGATGTACGATGTGACCGATGCCCGTCCTGCGGTTGTGCGCTTTTATACCTTGGCGTATCTTTATGGTCAGTGCAGCGAGCGTTCCGCTATGACAGCTCTGCATGCGGATGTCCGTGAGGACGCGACCGAAGCACTCCTGCAGGGGGTATCGGAGCTGACCGAGCTACTATCCTTTGATACTGAATCACTCCGGATCCGTACCGTTTCCGCTTCGCTTGCTAAGGACGGCAGCCAGGATGCCGAGGTCGTTTTGCGGATGCGTGACGGTGAGAGTCGCAACGTCCGTATTATGTGTACTGAGGATGAAGGCCTTTTGGAGCTTTGCCAAAGATGCACGCAGGGAGATCGCACCGTGCCGATGGATGATGAGAAAAAGCTCCTTTTGCAGGATGCTTGTGCCCGCTTGCGCTGCGACGGTTGCCGTCTTCTGCTTTACGCAACACGAAATGAAAAGGGAAGCACAACTTTTGAAGGGCTTATCGCCCTGCGTGAATCGCTTGACACCGAGGCTTTGGAGAAAATCAATGATCTTTCGCGTCATCATGTGCGCGTTTCCTTTGTGCTGCCTGGGCTGACAGCGCATCAGCTGACGGTGCTGCGGCAATGCGGTCTTCTGGCCGATGGCGAGCAGCCACGCTCTATTTCCGGATTGTCAGACGATGCGATTTGCCGGACGTACCGCGAGTGTCCCTCGGCTGTTTACGTTGGCGCGGATGCCGATGCACTTGAAGCGCTGCTTCGCGGCTGCCGTGAAAAACTTACCGTCACGGCTGCGATGGGCTTGCAGAGCTGTCAGGCACACAGCGCGGCTGATTTGCAAATTACCTACGAGGATACGCCTTTTCGCTCTGACGGCAGCAGCGGTGCCGGTAAGCCGATGCAATTGTCTCCCAAGCAGGATCGCCTGCGCTGCGTCAGACGTGCCAAGGACGCGGATATTGCGGTCTCATCTTTGTTGCTTCGGCGCGGTGAAAATACGGTGGAAACTCTGGAGGCCTTGGTTAGCGCGGTGCGTACGGCACGTGTCATAGAGAAAAATATGGCGCTGATGCTGCAATATATGCTGGTTGCGCAGTTTTTGCGTATGACACCGGTTCTTCTGTCGCTGTTCTTCGGAACGACGCTGCTGTCGGCATCCATGATCCTGATCAGCGGTATGTGGCTGGACCTTGGATTTATTCTGCTTTTGGCCTTCCGGCGCGGTGGCTACGATGAGCTGCTCCTGCCTGCCAAGAGTGCCAAGCTGTTTGATAATCCCATCCGTGAGCGCCCGGACCGCGTCTGTGCTGCCGTGCTGACAGGGATTACCGTGCTGATTCTGAGTGCCATTCTGCGTGCTGCAGGGCCGCTGGCACATGACGGTGCACAGGCACTGTTTGTCTTCACTTCGCTGCTTCTGACGCAGACCATGTCTATTTTGCTGTTCTATTTTGGCGGAAGTGAGAGGGACGAGCGTCCCATCCGGGCACAGCTGCCCATCCTTGGTATGCTGTTCTTGATTCTGCTTCCTCCGTTGCTTTTGCTTTGCTTGCCCGGCTTTGCCGGCCTCTTGCAGTGTGCGCCGATGTCGCCGCTGGTACTGCTTTTGTCGCTGTTGTCTATGCTGATCTATGCGCTGCTTTGCTTTGCGTGTGCCCGTCTGCGTTTCAAAATGCGCCGCCTGATCCGAAAATATTTCCCCGTACAAAAGGGTTGATTTTTGACTTCCTTGCATATACTGTCACAACATGATGACAGGAGGCGGTGTTATGCAACGAATCAATACCATTGAATTGGCAAAGAAAGAAATTATCAATTTGTGCGGCGGCGGTCGGCTGGGCTGTGCGACAGATGTTGAATTTGACGCGTCCAATGCCTGCGTGCTGGCGCTGC
>JAFTSR010000359.1 GCA_017467225.1 Clostridia bacterium
CATTGTTTTTTCCTTCTTTCTGTTGCTCTTACATATGATTTTCCGGCGATTGATAGAGGTTTTCAATCGTCGAGGTTTTGATTATTCCGCGAAAATACCTGTCCCGCATATCGCTTCCAGCAGGGATTCCAGATCATCGTCGTCACTATAGGCGATCTCCAGCACCTTTTTGCGGGGCGTGGAGGTGATCTTGGCGCGTCTGCCCAGATTTGCCGTTACACGGTGCTCCAGCTCACGCATATAAAGCTTGCGCTGGTTCATCGCGTCTTTTTCTGCGGCATTCGGAAGATCCTCGTCCTCTTCCTCGCGTTCTGCCAGTGCGTTCATCTTTTTGACCGCCGCTTCGGTCTCTCTGACCGACATTTGCTTGGCCACGATCCGCTCAGCCAGCACAGCAATGTCCTCCTCGCGATCCAGGCCCAGCAGCGTGCGTGCATGGCCCTGCGACAGCTCGCCGTTGCGCACCATTTCGCAGACCTTTTCGGGCAAATCCAGCAATCTGATCATGTTGGTCACGGCAGAACGTCTCTTACCGACCTGGGTTGCCACCTGCTCCTGCGTCAGCCCGAAGCGATCGATCAGCATACGGTATCCGTTTGCCTCTTCCAACGGGTTCAGGTCTTCGCGCTGAACGTTCTCAATCAGCGCCACCTGCGCCGCTTTCAGCTCGTCACCGTCCAAAATCACCGCCGGGATCTCGCTCAGACCTGCCATTTTAGCGGCGCGCCAGCGCCGTTCGCCCGCAATGATCTCATAAGTGCCGCTGAGCGCCGCACTTTCACGCACGATAATTGGCTGCAAAACGCCGTATGTACCGATGGAATCGGCCAGTTGCTCGAGCGATTCGCGCTCAAATGTCTTTCTCGGCTGATCTCCTCGCGGCTCCACATCGGCAATTCGCAGCATTTCTGCGGCGCTTTTTTTGGAGTCACCCACCATATTGTCATCGAACAGCGAATAAAAATCACGTCCGAGACCGCTTTGTCTCTGTGCCATGGCCTACCTCCTTATATGCGATCGGTCAGCTCACGGGCAACCGACAAGTATTCTGTAGCGCCCTTGGAGCGCTTGTCGTGGTAATAGACAGGCATTCCGAAGCCGGGTGCCTCGGACAGCTTGACGCTGCGGGAGATCTGCGTGTGGAACAGCTTGTCGTCGTAATGTTTTTTCAGCTCACGGGTTACTTGCGTTGAAAGAAGCAGGCGATTGTTGTTCATGGTGATCAGAATGCCCGTTACCGCCAAATCCTTGTTATAAAGCTGACGAATGCGGCTGATGGTGATCATCAGCTGTGACAGGCCCTCCAGCGCATAGAATTCGCACTGCATCGGGACGACCACACCGTCGCTTGCCGCCAGTGCATTGATGGTCAGCATACCGAGAGACGGCGGACAGTCCATAATAATGTAATCAAACTCAGAACGAAGCTCGTTGAGCTTTCGTTTCAGTATATACTCGCTGTCGTCTTCATCAAACAAATCAAACTCGACACCCGCCAGCGAAATATGTGCCGGGAGAAGCCACAAATTTTCAAAATGCGTCTCCATGACCGCATCCATGGCCGGAGTATCGTCCAAAAGCACCTCTTTGATGGTGATCGGCAAGCCTTTTTTGGCCACACCGACGCCCGAGGTTGTGTTTCCCTGCGGGTCAAGGTCCACCAGCAGTGTGCGATAACCGAGAATACCCAGCGACGCCGCTACATTGAC
>JAFTSR010000360.1 GCA_017467225.1 Clostridia bacterium
ACTTTTTTCATAAAATCCGAAAAATCAGCAAAAATCGGGAATTTTTAAAATTCCAGCAAGCTGATTTGTTCATTTTTTAATTTTTATTTACCAATCGAGATCCTGCTGGATCAACCAGAAATAATTATAGATATCAACGACGACAACTTCCTTATCGGGATTTGCCTCGCGATAGAGATCAATCGTTCCGCAGATCACAGACGGAGTCGTCCAGACGCAGCGAAGCATACAGAGCGATGCGCCGCTGTTGCTCTTTGAAAACTGGGCGTTAATGACGTTGGTCAGATTTTTGACACCGACCTCGGGGTCGTTTCGGTCATAGCCACCACCGAGCAAAGCCGTGACAGGTGTGGTGCCGTGCATAAAGGTCTGGTTCTGTCGCACGGTTCCGATGCCGTCAGGCGCAAACTGTACCAGCATATCCAGGTCGTCCTTGTCCGGGAGCCTGTTGTCGAGTACCATCGGCGCGATACTCATGTCAAGACGCGTAAAATACTCGATATTATGCTTGAGCATATTGGGCCAGAGCGCATCGGGTACTTGGCTCGGCATGAAATATCCCGCCGCACTGGCATCGGATACGAAATAATCGTTGGGGGTTGCCGTATTGTAATAATATTCGATCAGGTCGGGATAGGTTTCAACCAGATTGGGATTGATCGCCCAGGCAAAAGGAATCTCACCGCGGCGAGGATCGTCCCATGCATTCTTAAGATAGCGATATACGGGATGCGTGGAATCGTAGTCACCCATGAAATAGCACAGGTAGACCTTGCCGCTTTCCAACTCGATGTCCTCCTTGGGACGGTTGGCGACCAGCTGCTGTGCGCCGGTATAAAGCGTATGGAAGCTTTCATTATAGGCTGCGTCGATGCAGGTATTGTGGTAACCGTTGTAAGGAGTCATGAGCGAAGCGTATTCCCACTCCGTCGCAACCGAGCCGTGATTGGAGGTTTCATTGCTACCCGCCTTGCTGTATTTCTGATGCTCAAAGAAGCCGCAGACCTCGTAGGGACCCTTGTCCTCGGTCAGCTCCAGCATAGCGTCAAAGATCATCAGCAGCGTTTGCTTATCAAGTCCGGGCGTTTGATCCGGCTCGTCGAGGGGAGCCTCGTCGCCCCAAGGGGAAAGGTCATAGACGAAGGCGCGGTGATAGACGCCCCAGTCGCGGACAACGGTATAAGAGGTGTTACCGGAGGCGCGGTAGGTCCAGCCGTCGATATAGCTGCAGATATAATCGGTCGAGCATTTTCCGGTGAGCAGATAATTGTCGATCGCCCAGCGATAGGCATCGTTTTTAGCGCTGCCCGTTTCGCTGCCGTCGAACATACCAACAAGGCTTGTGATGCTCTTGCCTGCCAGCATATCCTTATATTTTTCGTAATAGCTTTCGGTCATAACGACGCCGTCCTCAACGCCTGCGATGGTACAAGCGACGTTAAGCGTGGCGGGAACGTCGGTATCCCAGATGACGACGGTTTTAATATAATCAATGCCCAGCTCCAACAGTTCGCCAAAGCCGGTCAGCTTAAGGAAGCTGATGTCCTCCAGCCAGTAGCCCTCTTCGCGGAAGAGGTTGAGCCAGCCCTGCGTTTCACCGTTATAATTCAGGTAGACCTTGTGAGACGACTCGCGGTTCATAATTCCCTGCAGGCAGGCGATCGCAACGGACTCGTCGTATTTGGTGATACGGTTGCTTTCCGAGGGGGCAACCTCATACCACACGTTATCGGGAATGGTATACATTTCACGAACATCCAGCGTTTTGGAAATAAACATACGCCCTTCTTCGTAATACAGGTATTGATCGAAAAATTTCTGCACGGCTGCGGACAGACTGCGGTCGTTTTGTGCGACAATGCAGATCTTGGTACCGATGACGCAGATGGCGTAATCCTTATCGCCCAGGTACTCCATTGCCGTTGCACTTTCGGCGCGCTCGGTCTCACCAACAAGGATCTCGCAAGCGATCTCCTCGGTGCCGCCTCTGCCGGTATAGTCGGTAGCAATCTCCATCTCCACCCCGGTCATCTCGCGGACGGTGGATATGATCTGCATGGCACTTTTGGTGGCAACATGGTTGGAATTGAGCTTATCGGAGCGGACAACGCGATACTGTGCTGCGCCGTTTTCCATCAGGATCAGCATATCTTCGGGATCGCTCGGCTTTGCTCCATCGTTCGGATCGGTATCGGAGGGGTTACAGCCGACGAGCAGCAGAAACGAGAGGATCATGAGCACGAGCAGGGGTAACAGTCGTTTCATTTTTGGGGGTCTCCTTTTTTTAATTTGCTTTTACTCATTGCTGAAAAGCTGCAAAGAGGCAGGGCAAGCCCTGTCTCTTTGCTTGATTCAAATCAAGACTCCAGGTCCTGTCTGAGCAGGTTGAAGTAATTGTAGATATCGACGACAACGACGTTCTCATCGGGATGTGCTGCCTTATACTTGTCAACGACCTCACAGATATAGGAGGGGCCGACCCATACGCAACGCATGAGAGAGAGCGAGGAGCCACTTGCCTTGCGGCCCAGCGTGCGGTTATAGCCATGTCTGACAACATTTTCGACCGCCCTCATGGCAGCATCGGTGCTGTTGGTCGGGAAGCTGTTATCCAGTTTGTCAGTAGGCATATCCTCATACATTCCCGCAGGTGCCTGGCTGCCACCCTTACCGTGTTGATCGATAATGATGGTTGCCACACCGTCGTAGGCGAACTGATAGAAAGCCTCGAGCGACTGCTCATCCAACCTATCCTGATCAAGTACCATGGGCGCAATAGTCATATCGGCACGCTCAAAGTACTTGACGTTATGATCGATCATCAGATCCCAGAACTCGTCGCGGATACGGCTGGGGTTAATGTAGCCCGCGCAGCTGGCGTCAGAGGTGAAGTAGTCGTTGGGGGTTGCTGTATCGTAATAATACTCGATGATATCGGGATAGGTGTCCAGCAGGCTGGGATTGATGCCCCATGCCAGCGGCAGCTCGCCGCGCTTGGGATCTGCCCAGAAGTCCTGCAGGAAGCGGTAGAGAGGATAGGTGGAGTCGTAGTCTGCCATGAAGAAGCAGAGGTAGGTGGTATTGGGCTCCAGATCCAGATACTCGTCGGGGCGGTTATTGGTCAACTGCTGCGCACCGGTGTACTGACTATGGAAGCTTTCGTTCCAGGACCATTCGATACAGGTGTTATGGTAGCCGTTATAATGGCTGATAACCCAAACGTACTCCCACTCGGTGGGAACGGTTTCGTGCTTGGAGGTGGTATTGGCACCCGCGCGACTGTATTTTGCGAAGTCAAAGAAGCCGCACATCTCGTAGGGCGCGGTATCCGCGGTCTTTTCCATCATATACTCAAGGACGGTGGTAAAGGTTTTGTAGTCGGTGCCGATCTCCTGGTCGGGATCATCCAGAGGGGCCTCGTCCTCCCACGGAGAGAGGTCGATGACGAAGGCGCGGTTATAGACTGCCCAGTCGCGGATGGAGACGTAGGCATCGTCACCGCCGTCGCGGCGACCGGATACGCCGGAGGCGTTCCATGCGTCCATATAATGGCAGAGGAAGTCGGTCGAGCAGCGATCCTTGAGCAGATAGTTATCGATCGCCCAAAGGTAAGCATCGTTCTTGGCGCTGCCTGTGATGGAGCCATCATATTTGATCAGCTCGGTATTCAGGTCGATGATCTTGACATCGGGGTTGAAGAGATGCTTGCACTCCTGATAGTAGCTCTGCGTCATGGCGATACCGTCCTCAACACCGGCAACGGTGGTTGCGACGTTGACGGTTGCGGCAACGGACTCGTCCCAGATGACGACTGCCTTGACGTACGGTCTGCCGTATTCCATCAGCTCGGCAAAGCCGGACAGCTTGGTAAATTCCACGTTTTCCAGCCATCTGCCCTCTTCCTGCATGGTTTCGAGCCAGGTGTTATTTCCGCCGCCGCTGTTGACGTAGACCTTCGCGGGAGACTCGCGGTTCATAATACCCTGCAGACAAGCCAGCGCCAGCGCCTCGTCATACTTATCGGAGCCACTCTTCTTAGAGGCTGCAACTTCAAAATAAGTACCTTCGGGAAGAATATACATACCGGACACATTCAACTCCTTTGCAACACTCGCAATATTGTTTTCAACGGTGATCTGATTGATGAAGGCATCGATCGCAAACGTAAGATCTCTTTCGGAGGATGCGACGATGCAGACCTTGGTGCCGATGGTGCAGAAGAGGTAGTCGGTGCCTGCTTCTGCCAGCTTTTCCATTGCCGTTGCGGATTCCTCACGGTTGGTCTCGCCGATCAGGATCTCGTATTCGAACTCGGGATTTCCGCCCTTGCCCGTCCAGTCGGTGGTCAGCTTAAGGTCAACGCCGGTCTTTTCGAGCAGAGCCTTACGAATGGCGACAACGCCGCTTGATTCGGGCGTGCCAGCGCCCTTGATGTCGGAGCGCACGATCTGATATTCGGGTGCGTCACCACCGGCGATCGCGATCATATCGGTCGCAGGGGTGGGCTCATCCGTGGGCTGATTTTCATTATCCGAAGGATCCTCATTGCAGGAGATTGCCATGCCGAGCACGAGTGCCACGGTCAGCAACAGCAAAAAGGTACGGAACAGTGTCTTTTTGTTCATGTTTTTGGGGTCCTTTCCTGTGAATTTCGGTAAATCGATCTTCTTTATTCACACGGATATATTTTACCATATCGCAATATAAAAAGCAATATGTCAGAGAAAACGACTTGAAATTTCGTCAATGTGCCAAAATTTGCGCTCTCATTTTGTGCAATTCAACAAAACAGAAAAGGAGGTCGAAGGACGATTCATCCTTCGATCTCCTCATTGAGCACCAACACGTTGACCTGCCCGCTGCGGATCGTGCCTGCATCGATGGCGATCAGTCCGTCGCCGTAAAAAATGTCGTGGCAGGTGGCGGAGCGCTGCGGGTCTACACGGGCGGCAAGGCGGGTGGGACGATGGCCGCAGACCAGCGTTTTTTCAGAGAGCATTGCCGGGGTGCCGTACAAGAGATGCCACTCCAAAAAGCGGGCGCGATGCCAGTCGGCGGCGTCTGCCGTGCGCCAATTTTTTTGCAGAACGAGAACATCGTTTTCTCTTTTGACGGGCAGCCAGCCGTGGGTAAAGACGTAATTTGGAGTTTCATAGTAATCGCACATGGAGTTGACCAGGCTGCGCAGCTTGCCTGCCATTTTCCCGTATTTCGGCAAAGTAAGGCGGCCGTAGGCATCCACGGCGCTCTCGCCGAAAAACTCTTCAAGTGTGACCTCACAGCCGTTATACAGATCGTATTCGTTGACACGGCGAGCGTTGATGATGTCAAGCAGTCGCTCATCGTGGTTTCCGCGGATCAGGATCTTATGCTTCAGCCCTTGGACGTAGTGGTAGACACGACGATTTTCCCTGCCCCGATCAAACAGGTCTCCGCAGCAGACAAAGCAATGGGTGGGGTCGTTTTCGTCAAAGCCTGCCGCATCAAGCGCTTGCTTGAGCAGCGTATAGTGACCGTGGATATCGGAAACGACGAATAACGTTCGCATTGGCATGGGTGACCTCCTTCAGGCGTGCAGGTGAAAGACACGCAGGGTATTTTCGTAGAGCGCTTGCTCGACTGCAGCGGTGCTCTCCCCCTTGAGGAGCGCGATCCGCTCGATGACGGCAGGCAGGATCAGCGAGGAATTCCGCAGCTTTTTTCTTTTGCTTGCGCTGCAGAACAGCGCGGGCAGCGGCGGGAGGACGTAAGGGGCGTCCGTTTCTGCAAGCATGGCGTGCAGCGGGAGCTCTCTGACCGTTTGCCGCAGCAGCTCTCCCCCGTTGCTCTCCTGCAGCAGCCGTGCGCCGATCCCGATGGCAAAGCCGAGATTGATATACGCTTGGGCGCAGCGGGTATTGCCGCCGAAGCAATGGGCGACACCGCCATGCAGCAGTCGGCGGTACCGTGTCAGGATACGCAGTGCATCGTCGTCTGCCTCGCGGACATGCAGAATGAGCGGCAGTTTTCGCTCGTGCGCCAGGCGAAGCTGGTAACAAAACCACATTTTTTGGCGAAATCGGTGGCATTGCGCGGGCGGAAGGTGGTAATCCAGCCCGGTTTCGCCGATCGCGACGACGTCGTTTTCCAGCACGTAGCGCCGCAGCTGCTTACGGCTGCTCCACGGGGTGGCTGCGCAGCGCTTGGGGTGCACGCCCAGCGCAAGGCGGATATAGGGATAATACTCTGGTGCGAGGGCAAGCTGCGCTTCGATACGGTCAAAGCCGGTGGATGGCTCGATGCAAAGGGCGATACCGCGCGCCTTCATGCTCTGCAGCAGGGCGGCGCGATCGCCGTGGGCGAGAGTGAGGGTGCCGTTGGCGTAATCGAGATAAGGGAACGCTTCGGCGTCATACGAACGAAGAGAATAATGCACGTGGGAATCAATGATCATACGCAGCCCTCCCCTTCCAAGCATTGCCACACAGCGGCGGAAATGGCGCGCATACCTGCTGCCGTGGGGTGGTTACCGTCCATCGTTTCAAAAGGAGACGAGGGATCAAAAATATCCAGGAGGCGGCAGCCGTACTGCTGTGCGCAGGTACGGATCGCGCGGCAATAGGCCTCAAGGCTATGCTCGCCGGGCAAGCGGAGCGTGGCGGCGGAGGCGCGGCTGAGTCGATCGCTCACGGGCAACGTCAGGCACCAGAGCTCGGCTGCGGGATAATTTTGTCTGAGCTTTTGCAGCATGGCAGCATATGCCACCGAAAAAACGGACAGATCCGCGCTTTGCGGCGACGGCTCGACGGGCATGCGGTTGCCGAAGTCGTTAAAGCCCATGAGGATCAGGATGACGTCCGGAGAGCGCTCTGCCGTCCCAAGGGCGGCGGTGCGGGCGTCGCTGCAGCCGTAGGACTCGATCTCACACTGCGGATGGCGGCAGACAAGGCTGCCGGAATACGAGCCGTTGACAAGCAGCGTGCCGCCGAGGGCGTCGATCAGCTGTCCCCACCAGGTATCTGGGAGGGTGAGCACGCCCGAGTGGCGCATATTGGCAAAGTCATAAAACACGGCGTAATCCCGGGGTTGATAGCCGTCGAGCGTGCTGACGGAATCACCGAGGACGGAAAAGAAACAATCTTGATAGGAACGGGCAATATTCACGGCGCTCCTCCTCTCTTTTTGTATGATGGCTTTACAAAAGCACATATGATATGATATTATAGCGTTTATTTGGTGTTTTGTCAATAAAATATCGTTGAAATTTACATTTTTTAAAAACACGGGCGGTACACAAAATTTTCCTGTTATAACGGCAGACTATCGGAGCAAAATATCAGTGTAGTCAAGCGAGCGGAAACGAAGCGGCGAGATGCTGCACGGTCGGTTCTGCCTGCGAGGCTGCCGCGTGCGGACTCCTTTTCTCAATGCTCGCGCGTGATCGTATGATATAGGATATTATATTGATAACCAATAAATGATAAGGATGGATAAAACCATGGCAAGCAACAAGACTCTGGTTCCCGAGGCAAAGGAAGCAATGGAAAAGTTCAAGATGCAGGCTGCAAGCGAGGTTGGCGTTAACCTTTCTCAGGGCTACAACGGCGATCTGACCTCCAAGCAGGCAGGCAGCGTAGGCGGTCAGATGGTCAAGAAGATGATCGAGTCCTACGAGAACTCCATGAAATAATCTTGGCTTTTTTCGGGGCTGCCGCGCGTGCGGCAGCCCTTTGTGTCAAAAAAGCAGTCCGGACGGCGGTTTTTAGTATTTTTTTTGCATTTTCTGTTGACAAAATTCAAAAGTACATATATAATATTGTAGAGCATGGATGGGAAAGAGTAACCGTTGAGGGATCCGACAGAAAGCAGCCGGTGGATGAGAGGCGCGGGAGAGACGACGGTGAATACGTCCCGGAGCATTGTCCCGAAGCGGCGCACACCGTGGGTAGGCGACAACGGCAGCCGTCCGTTATCTTGCGGCAGGGGTCAGCGACCCAGAGAGGCGACCGTCCGCGAGGCGGTGGCGAACGAAGGTGGTACCACGGGTCTCCCGTCCTTTTCGGATCGGGACTCTTTTTTATTTTTGATTATAATTTGGAGGTAAATACAATGCAAATTTATGAGGAGTTGGTTGCCCGCGGCTTGATCGCGCAGGTAACCGACGAGCAACAGATCAAGGATCTGATCAACAACGGAAAGGCAACCTTTTACATCGGTTTTGACCCGACGGCAGATTCCCTGCACGTTGGTCACTTTATGGCGCTTTGCCTGATGAAGAGATTGCAGATGGCAGGCAACAAGCCGATCGCGCTGATCGGTGGCGGTACTGCCATGATCGGTGACCCCTCGGGGCGTACCGACATGCGCTCCATGATGACACGCGAGGTCATTCAGCACAACTGCGATTGCGTCAAAAAGCAGATGGAGCGTTTCATTGAATTCGGCGAGGACAA
>JAFTSR010000361.1 GCA_017467225.1 Clostridia bacterium
GAAAACATCGAACAGAGTGCTTGAGCGAGATCCTTCACTTCGCTTCGCTCCGTTCGAGGATGACACGCGGAGGGGGACTGAGGGGGAGGTACTTTTTTCATGGCTGTGGTTCCTTTCAAAATCAAAGAGTTTTCCCATTATTACAAACCCATTGGAGCATAAAGTTGTAATGGAGTTGTAATGGAGTTGTAAGAACGGAAAAATTTTTTGAAAAAACATAGAAAAATGTTGCGTTCATTACAACTTCTTAACATTTATGCTTTATAATATAGGTATCACACAGGGCAAGGAGTGAGAACATTGGCAAGAATCCTCATCGTTGAGGACGAGCACCCCATCAACAATTTGATCGCCAAAAGCCTGGCGCTGACAGGCCATACCCCCGTTTGCGCTTACGACGGTGACACGGCGCTGGAGATCATCCGCAGCGAACCGCCTGATCTGGCCATATTGGACGTCATGCTACCGGGGCTGACCGGCTTTGATCTAATCCGCCTGGCGGATGATCTGCCTGTCATTTTCGTGACGGCGCGCGCCTCCTTGGACGATCGCTTATAAGGACTATCTCTTGGCGCGGATGATTACATCGTCAAGCCGTTCGCCATGCCGGAGCTGCTGGCGCGCGTCAACAACGTGCTGCGTCGCACCAACCGCAATACCGCGCTTTTGACCATTGACGATCTTTTGATTGATATGGGCAGCCGTACCGTCACCCGAAACGGAGAGATCGTCAATCTGACGCCGCGAGAGTTTTCGCTTCTGGAGGTGCTGATCTCGCATCGCAATCTGGCGCTCAGCCGCGAAAAGCTGATCACGCTGGTCTGGACGTACGATTACTCTGGTGATACCCGCACGGTGGACGTACACATCCAGCAGCTGCGGCAAAAGCTGGGACTCAAGGATCGCATCAAGACCATTTACAAAGTGGGATATCGGTTTGAATTATGAGAATGAAATTTTTTGAAAAGACGTATCTGCTCACGCTGGTTTTGTTTTTGGTTTTTCTGAACGGCTGCGTGCTGATGCTCTCCCTTTACAGCTATGAAAATCGTGTCGAGGCAACTGAGCAGGTCTGCCTGTCCGAGAAGTATGCCATCCGGCAAGCCTTCGAGGCGGATTGGGACGGCGTTGGAAACGGAAGCGATTTGCTGCTTCAAACGACCTACGGCAATTTTTACCGCAAAAAAGGGATCGGACTTTGTTTTTCCGATCCCGAGGGGAATATTCAGTATTCTTCCTTGCCACACGGCATTGCACCGATTGAGCCGGAGCACATGCGTGAGCAAAAAAGTGAGGATGGCGTGCGGCATCTTCTGATCAGTCAAAAGATCTGTGACGGCGCTCTTGTTATGACCTATGCTAAGGATATCAGCGAGATGCACGAGGAGTTTGAGCGGCTGTTTGTCACGTTTCTTGCCGTCTCGGTGGCGTCCTCGGCGCTTTTGGCGGTGCTTTTGCATTTGGTGCTGCGCCGACTCTACGCACCGCTGGCACGGCTGCGCAGCGTGACGGAGCAGCTCTCGGCAGGAGACTTTTCCGTGCGCGCAATAGAGGACGGGCGAGACGAATTTGCCATGCTCGGCGCGGATTTCAACCGTATGGCAGACCAGATCCGGGCACAGATGGGCGAGCTTCGCCTGACTGCCGATCAAAAGCAGCAGATGCTGGACAACCTGGCGCATGAGATGCGCACGCCACTGATGAGCATTCATGGCTATGCCGAGTATATCGGCACCGCCAACATCACCGACGAGGAGCGGATTGACGCGACGCAGTATATCATGAGTGAGAGCATGCGCCTGCGCAGCATCAGCGAAACGCTGCTGGATATGGCATTTATGCGAGAAAATCAGATCGAATGTGAGCCGCTTTCCTCGCGTGCGCTGCTCAGCCGCACACGGGATCACTTTGCCTTGCGCGCCAAGGAGGCCGGTGTGACGCTGCAAAGCAACGATCATAATACGGTTATCTGGGGAAATGCGCTGCTTTTGGAGCTGGTGCTGTCCAATCTGACTGAAAATGCTATCAAGGCCTGTCAAGATGGCGGACGCGTCGAGATCGGTTGCCGCGATGGCGCGGATGGCACGGTGCAGTTGTACGTCAAAGACAACGGCATCTGTATGACGCAGGAGCAGCTATTGCATATCACGGAGCCTTTTTATCGCACAGACACCTCTCGAAGTCGACGCGGAGGAGGCACGGGCCTGGGACTATCGCTGTGTGACCGCATCGCCAAGGCTCACGGAGGCAAGCTGAGCTTTTGTTCCCAATTGGGGCAGGGCTGCAAGGCGATAGTAACGCTACCGCATGCATGATCGCAGAAAAAAGAAGCAGAAAAAAGAAAATTTTACAACTCCATAACAACTCCATGAAAACTTCATGACATTTTTGTGGTATGATAAGTGCAAGCAGAGAAAATCTGCTGCATTGCAAGAAAGGAGTTTCACGAATATGAAACAAAAACGATTGATCCTTCAGACCACTTTGACCTTGCTGCTCTCGTTTTGTGTTCTTGGCGCGGGAATGCTGCATATCTTTGCCAGCGACCTGCCGGACAAGACGCTGGAGGGCGAGTCCTTGGCACCCGACGTGCAGCCGCCTGTCAAAGAGGAGGGCGCGGTGCCGGAGGAGGGAACGGATGCGCCTGCCCTTGACAGCACGGTGCTTTTGACCCAGGAGCAGCTGACCGAAAAATTCGGCACCTACACCCATGTGAGTGAACAGGACGGCAAGCGCGTGGTCACTCTGTTCAGCGAGGCGCAGATGGCCGAGCTTAACGCGCGCCGCGATGGTGGGGAGCTGATGCTGCTGAGTGGACAGGAGCTGCTGTATCTGCTGGATGATACCAAGCGCTTGTTTGAAAATTACGACGTGGTACAAATTCATGATCCTGATGGCGTGCTGCACAATTATCCGGGACTCAGCTTTTATTCCTCACCGGAGTTTGACGTGGCGTTCTCTGCATCGGTCGGCAACGTGACAAATGAGCTGAGCTACGATCTGAAAAAGGACACCTACGAGGCCATGATCCATCGCATCCGGGCGCTGCATTCCTACGCCGAGTACATTCAATACCGTCCGGAGATTGCCTGTATGTACGTTTACACCGCATGGGACGGCTTTGAGGGCGAGGATCCCAGAGTACTTGCCGAGGGGCTTGTTGACCGTCATGCGACCTACAGCAGCCGCTTTACCGTTGCGAAAAATTATGCCGAGGGTGACCGCGGTGATGATCACGGTGCACATCCCGATATCCCTCAGATTCGCCTGAATTATATCCGTCAAACGCCCGGTGCGATGCTGGCGTTTTACGGAGAGGAAATCTTCTATATTGATGATCTTTCTGCCTTTGACGGCACCAACGTGATCACGCTGTACCCAAACGGCATTTTCCCCGGCGGCACGGTAACGGGCAAGTATGAAAATGGCAACGGTCGCGCCGTGGTCATCGAGGTTTGGGACGAAGCAAGTGGCAATTGCATGGCGCGCATATGCCTGGATGAGCAAAGCGATGCGGCTCACGTACAAAAGATTGGCGAGCTTTGGGATGGCATCAAGAGCATCCGCGTGCGCGGCGGCGAAAAATTAGGTGCTGTTGGCCCAGGTGCGTATCGTGTCGCCGTCTATCTGTGCGGCTTCCCGCATCAGATGCAGGCGGGCGGCAGCGAGCAGGCTTGCTTTTGGTATAAGCCGGAGGCTGACAGCGATCTTTGGTCGCTTATTTGGTGGGACGATCCCATGCTGTTTTTCAGCGACAATTTTGTCGGTGCTACCGATATGACAACCTATATCAATCATATCCTGCAAGAGAAATTTGCGCAATAAATCCTCCTTCCCCCTGCCGCCGGCTTAGCTTGCGGTGGGGGGATACGACTTATGCATATCATGTTGACTTTTTGCAGAAAATCGTGTATAATAATACCATCCCAATAAAGTGGAGGATTCTCTATGAAACGTAGCGTGCTCGCAATACTTTTGCTGCTCTGTGCCGTTGTCTGCAGCGGATGCACGGCGCATGATCTGCCGGATTTTTCAAGCACCTCTTATGGCTCGTCCGAGGATGTGCTGCTGCCGACCGATTTTGTCTACGATCCGGGGGAGGAGGTCATGCCGACGCAGTTTCGGCACAAGCTCACCGAGATGGACGGTTACCTTTACTACGATGACGGCACTTCCTTAGTCCGATTGAACAGCGAAACGGGGGAGCGTTCCTATCTGTGCGCCGACCCTTTATGCAAGCACAACACAGGCTGCGAATATGATCGCGCCGCCATGCGCGCCATATGCACCGGAGATGGCAAGCTGTTTTTCTGGCGAGAATTTGACAACAACGAGGTATCGCTGGTCATGTACGATACCAAAACCGCCAAGCAGACGGTCGTGTGCCCATGGGAAGGGGAGGTCGGTCAGATACCGGTATTTACATATGACGCGCCGTACGTCTACTATTACGTCGTTGTCACCCAAGAAATGCCGGGCTATGAGATTGGCGACGTGCTGATGCGCCAGGTGAATACGAGGACCATGGAAAATCGAGTTTTGTATGCGTTTCCTGAGGGAAGGTACGGCTACTGTGCCGGGAGATATCAGGACGATGCCATCCTTGTGACGACAAAACAAATCACGCGCCTTTCTATGACAGGCGGAGCCGAGAGTGTGTTGCTTACGACGGGCGATCTGTACGGAACGTCAATATACGCTAATTCATATTGCCTCAGAGAGGGTGTGCTGCGCTTTTTTTCGACCGACCGTACTGTGCCGCAGATGCCCAAAACCTATTTTTGGGAATATCATTTGGAGCAAAATGTGCTCAGGGAGATTGCTTGCGCTGAGGGGGAGATCAATAATTCCTCCTTCTGCTATACGCAGAACGCATTTTATTTCCGACGCAGCGAAACGTATCTCTTGGGAACCTTCGTCGCAAATAACAGTGCAAATTCGGGAGAGATGACGCTGCGTTATCCGAACTTTTACCGTTTGAATTACGATACCGCAGAGATTGAGCCGGTGCTCTTACAGCTGCCGGCGGAATACGAGACTTGCAATTTGATGCACGAATTTGTCGTGCACGGAAATTATATCTACGTCGAATACAATCATAACGGACCTGTCAGGGAGGATGGTGTCTATTATGAAGCGGACTTTTCCGGTGGATTGTCCGGTCTTATGCGCATTGACATCCGCGACGGCTCGCTGATTTACGTGGGTGGGAAATGAAGCTGCTGAGTTACGAACTGAAAAAGACATTTGCCTCGTCCGCAACCCGTCTTTTGTGCCTCTTGCTGCTTCTTTTGCATGTGGTTCTGACGGCGGTTTCCGCGCAAAATACGGCAAATGCAAGCGTGCCACCGCAGGCGTTGAACGCGCTGATTGCGGCATATACCCGTGACGAGCAGGCCGTTATGCAGGCGTACGAGGAAAGACAGGGCGTCCTGAAGGAATATCAGGATACGATCGCGCAAATGCCGACGGAGCAGGCAGCGAGCTATCCGCCGCCTGCCTTGACGGATATTTATGCGACGGACGAGGTATGGACGGATGAGGACGTATATCTGGCGCTGTTTGATCTGATCGAATACCGCCAAGCTTATCAAAAGGATATCGCCGCACTCCTGCGCGAAACGCAGGCGAAATATCAGGCCTATCTCTCCGATGGCACGACCAACCGCGCGGCGATCATGGAGCAATACCGCTATCTTACGCATTATCATCCGCTCTATGAGTCAGTCAGCCTTCCACTGGCTACTGTTCGCGGCTGGGATACCGTCTTCTTTGGCGTTTTTCCGGACATTATGTGCGGATTGCTGCTGCTTCTTGTGCTCAGTCCACTGTTTACCGTCGAGCGGACAGAGAACGTGTATGCCGTCCTGCGCACGACTAAGAGAGGTCGCCGCACCTTGACGCTTGTCAAGCTTTGTACGGCTTTTGTGATCGCTGTGATAACGGCGGTGCTGTTTTCTGCCATAACGCTGCTGACCGTCGCGGTGAGTACCGGCCTGTCCGATCCGACGGCTCCCGTTCAGCTGCTGACAAAAATGAAATATTGCCCATGGGAGATGTCCATGACAAACTTTTGGCTATTCTCCTTGGGGCTGAAAGTGCTCGCCTTCAGTATGCTGGCTATGATCGTGTGCGGCCTTTCTGCCGCTGCTACACGCGCCTCCCGGGCGCTTTTGCCCGGCTTGGTTTTGTGGATCGGCTGTGCTGCAGGACTGTTTTTGCCGCAAGGCTCTTTCTGGGCATCCTGCAATTTGCTCTCCTTAGCCAACGCGTATCCCGTATCCATGCGGTATCGCGGATATCGGCTTTGGGGTTTGATATGCATCGATCAAGTGGCGGCGAGCCTTTGCTTGTGGGGAACTGCTGCGGCAGTTTGCGTCGGATATTTTGTATGGGTGCGCGGCTTGCGTTCTCCTTTAGCAGGCCACTCCGGAATTTCAAAGCCACCAAAGGGACGTACTGCTTTCTCTCGGAAAGCTGAACGTATACGCAAGACGCAGCGCATGCCGCTGTCACTCTTTGGCGGCGAGATGGAAAAAATAGCGACTTCCCGCAGCGGTGCGATTGTTCTGGCATTGTTTTTGCTGTTGGAAGTGGGACAATGCGTCAGGGACTGCTGTACGGAGCCTGATACAAGTGAGCAGGAATACCGCCGCTACACTACTGTCTATGCGGGGGAGTTGACTGAGGATACGGTGAGCAGCCTTTTGCAGGAGAAGCAGCAGATCGTCGGGACCATGAGTGCGTATGGCAACATGCTGACCTTAGCCTGGGAAGGCGCCATTTCTCATGACGCATGGCAGGCTTACATTCTGGACTATGCAGATGCATATCGTCGCTCGGATGCTATCACGCGCGTGACGGAGCATCTTTCGGCGCTGTCTGCCCAAACCGGTGGCAAAACACCGTGGCTGCTTTACGATACGGGATGGCAGCGCATTTTCCGTCGCGGTGCAGACCTGGCACTGATCGTAACGGTTGTCTACCTTTCTTCGGTCATTTTCCCTACGGAATATCGGAAAAGAGCATCCGGCGGCGCATTTTATCCATTGCTCCATGCGGCAAAGCGCGGACGTCTGTCCATACTGCTCTTTAAGTGTGCCGCTGCAGCCGTATGTGGCGGTGTGCTCACTTTACTCTCACAGCTGCTTCTGATTTTTCCCTTATTTATGCAAGACGAGTGGATTTCCCCCACGGCTCCTTTGTC
>JAFTSR010000362.1 GCA_017467225.1 Clostridia bacterium
CGGACAGCGTGCGAGCGACGTCCACAAGCGCAGGCAGAGAGGTTGCGCCCTCGTCTGCGGCAAGCGAGCAGAGCAGCCGCTCCAAGGTCAGGCTCAAGCCAAGCGCAGCGGCAAATTCTTCCCTGCCCTCGGCGCCCGTGGCGTGGCGGAAGACAAAGTAGATCAGCGCACGGCGCAACGGCTGCTCAAGGGCCATGGGGGTCAGCCCGTCGGCACGATAAGCGGAAGCAAAGCGCTTGCGGTTGCTCTCGTCCATGTATTCCAGCGCGTTCCAAAGTGCGCAGCTCTCTGCCTCAGACAGCGCGCTGGGCGTGACGCCGTAGCGCGCGGCGATCTCTTGCCGCTGCTCGTCATAGCTTTTGGTGTCATCCGCAAGCATGGCGTACACCTGCGCACGATCCGCCGTCGCGTCGTAGCCGTCCCATGCAGGCATGTCCTCGCCGTCCTCGCCTACGGGGACGAACTGCGCACCGTCCTCGCTTGTGAGAATCAGACGGCAGGCCTCCTCACACGCCATCCCCAGCCCCACCTCGCGTCCGTGCGGCGTGACGTGATAAAAGCGGGGATGCTCGCGGCAGATGTCGCACAGATAGTCCTCGCCAAGCGAGAGAATGATGCGGCAAAGCCCACGCTCGTCCAGGTGCGGACAGCGCTCCCCTGCACCGAGGCGAAAATGCGGACACTCCTCCCGTCCTTCGATGCTATTTGCAATGACCTCTCCGTAGCCGCCGCACAGCTCGTCGTACAGCTGCAACGTGTTCTCGTCTACGTCGATCTCCCAGCCGATGCAGCAGCTATGGCGGCAGCGGTCGGCAAGACAGGCAAAACGGGGGTAGTAGGCAGGCGCGTAACGTTTCATGACTCTCTCCTTGGAATTTGATACCGATATTGTACTCCATTTTGCGACATTTGTCAAGAGTGCGCCGCTTTTGGTTTCGTTTGCACAAAAGCACATACCCGGATTTGTGCAGGGTCAACGAAATTTTCCTCGCGACAAAAAATTCACATTTTATTCATTGACAAATGGAAAAATTTTCTGTATACTATAAATGCAGCGAGGGCTGCAGAAAGCGAAAGGAGGAAATCGAAATGAAACGACGCATATCCATTTATCTGCTTATTGTCTGCCTGCTCTTATCCACCTTGGTGGGCTGTGCGCCTGTAGCACCTCCGATTGATGACACGCCGGCGCCCACGCCCGATGCGGCTGCCGATCCGTCCCCGCAGCCTGCTGAAGATGAAGAAATCCCCGAGGATGAAGAAATCCCCGAAGATGAAGAAATCCCCGAAGATGAAGAAATCCCCGAGGATGAAGAAATTCTCGCGGATGATATCATTATTGAACCGATTACTCCGATAACCCCCATCGAGCCGATTGAAGATATAGATATCACAGACTTAGCTGATTGGATAGATGATTATTTGCGGTTCTATTCTATGGAGGATTGGTATAACTTCATTAGCATAGCTCCAAATCTTTCACATAATAGCGAAGCGTACAAAACGTTGACGTATCTCAACGTTCAAGACGCCGCGACCTATTATTTGATTGATACCGAACAAATTCCTGACGGTTATGAATTGATATATGTTCTGTATGATAAGTTGGGAGTTATGTATACCTATTCATGCACGCCGGAGGAATATGATGAATACCCTTGGCATTTTCCTGAGGAAACGACGCTGAAATATTGCGTTTTCCCGGAGTTGTTTGAACTCAATGGAAAGATTTTTGTTAATGATGAAACTGCAGACGGTTCCGATATCATCATCAAGTACACGGTCGGTAATAACGACCACGTCACCGAATAACCCCCACCCTCGCGAGTCTCAGGCTTGCGAGGGCTCTATTTTCCTGTCGCGCAAAAAAATTTTCGTCTACCCCCTTGACACGCTGCCCAAAGCGTGCTATAATAAACTATCATAAACCGTTGATGCGGAGATAACGTCATTCAGGACGGCACAGAGAGCCCGTGGCGCTGGGATACGGGTGCGACACCGATTGGCAAATGGACCGCGGAGGGTGCGGAGCAAAGGCAGAGGGCTGTTGCCGTCTTGCCGAGTATTTCGCAACGTATGGCGCACGTCAGTCGCCGGGGGTATGTCGGTATCCCGTATAAGCGCATCGCTGGGCGATGAAGCAAGGTGGCACCGCGGATGGTATGAGCCGTTCGTCCTTGACAACGAAAACAGCCGTTTTCTGTCAAGGGCATTTTTGTTTTGGCAGAGAGCGCGGAGGTGCATATGTACATTCTGGCAAAACGATGGCGTGAGAGCTGACGCCCCATTCCCATGCAAAACAAATTTTGCACTGTCATTTGGGGCAGGGGCCCCATAAGGCCGTTGCAATCGGTGGCGGACTGTGATGGACGCAGGAGATACCGCCCTTTCGCCGCACTATGGATCTGCGACGGCGCACTCCGCCCAGCATATCCGCTGTAGCAGAAAGTCTGATATTCTAAAGACCTAAACACCAACCATTTTATTAAAGTTCTTTGAAATCCAAAAACTTTCTTTCAAGAAAGTTTTTGGTGGGTGCAGGGCAAAGCCCTGCCCG
>JAFTSR010000363.1 GCA_017467225.1 Clostridia bacterium
CCTTGAACCACATCTTTGCGTGTTCCTTTTCGTTCTCAGCCGTCGTGAGGAACAGAGCCGCGATCTGCTCGTAGCCTTCCTTCTTTGCCTTGGATGCGTAGTAGGTGTACTTGTTTCTTGCCTGGGACTCGCCGGCAAAGGCCGCCTGCAGATTCTTCTCGGTCTGGGTGCCTGCGTACTTGGTCTTCTTGTCGTTTGCGATGATCTCCTCCAGCTTGTCACCGCTTACACGGCAACGGGGGCATACGGCGGTCTCGCCTTCGGGAACCTGAAAGATTTCGCCGCAAACTTTGCACTTGTAGGTTTTCATATTGGTTTTCCTCCTGCGTTTTTTATTATTTTAATGCGAATTCTGTATGCGGAATACAAAATTCAAAAATTTCTATTCAAAAATTGATCCTGCGCCTCGCCCGAGGTGCGGATAAAGAAACGAACCGCGTCGGTGTATTCCTTGCGTGCGGCCTCCATGGCAGCTTTGCTCGGGTTTTTCTTGCGACTGGCGCGGAGCATGACGTTCTTGGGCGTTTCTTCGGGATCGATCAGCTCCAGTGCGGCCGTCGTGTAGCCGTGTGCTTCGAGAAGAAGCAGACGCATGGCGTCGGTCGCGGCGTCGCACAGCTTTTGGCGCAGCATGGAATGCTCGGCAATGCAGGACAGCTCGGGGCAGTCCAGCGTGTGATTGAGCTCGTGATGACAGCAGGGCGTGGACAAAATCACCTCGCTTTGCCATTCCATCGCTTTATGAAGCACCAGATCGGTGGCGGTGTCGCAGGCGTGAAGGGATACGACCAGGTGGACGCGCGCGCCTTCCTCTACCTGATAATTTGCCACGTCACCGCAGAGAAATTCAAGTCCGTCAAAATTCAGTCGCTTGGCAATGCTTGCGCAATTTTCAATCACGTCGGGCTTGAGGTCGACGCAGCTCATGCGAACCTCTCTTCCCTTGACCACCGTCAGATAGTGGTAAACGGCAAAGGAAAGATAGCTCTTTCCACAGCACAGATCGCACACGCGAAGCGTGCCGTCCGCGGGCAGATGATCCTCCACGTCGCGGAGCAGCTCCAAAAAGCGGTTGATCTGGCGGAATTTCGACTGTTTCTTATCGTACACGCGCCCGTTTTTGTCGCTGACCTCCAGTGCCTGCAAAAAAGGCTCGGCTCCCGTCAGAATGCGGTTTTTTTGGCGGTTGTTGGCGGTCGTTACCTCTTGTGCCTCGTCAACGCTCTGCAAAAGGGTGAGCAGCTTGCCACCGCGGAGCAGCGTTTGCTTGCCGCTCGCACTCCGCTTGAGCTCGCAGTCGCCACCCGGAAGCGTCGTCAGCAGATTGATCTGACCGTAGCACTCCAGAGCGTCGGTCAATGCTACCGTATCGTCCTGCGCGACGTTGAGATGACGCGCCTTGTTGTCGGTATAAAAGGTTTCCAGCTGAAGCTGAGGCTGTCCGCCGATGACGCGGGGCGTCAGCACCGCGCGGATGCGATCAGGCTCGCTCGGCTTGGAGCAGGTGACGCGGCGAAGCACGCCCTTTTTCGCTGCCAGCACGATCAGCTCCGTCAACTGCTGTTCGGGGGAGAGGGGAGTGCTCATGGCGTCCCTCCTTCATCTTCGGGGGCCTTCTTGCTCTTGCGCGAGAAGGAAATTTTGGATTCCTTGCCGTTCCATAGGCGCTTGATGTTCTCGCGGTGCATGAAAATGACGAACGCGGTGGTCAGCACTCCCATGAGAATAACCCAGCCGCCGGGGAAAAAGGCGCGCAGCAGAAGCGGATACAAAAAGCCGCACATGATGGAGGCGAGGGAGACGTAGCGCGTACCTGCCGTGATAACGACGAAGCAGATCAGCATGATGAGAAACGTCCAAGGGTCCAGCATGAGCGCGACGATGCCGGTGCAGGCCACGCCCTTGCCGCCCTTGAAGCGGTAAAACACGGGGAACATATGCCCGAAGATGCAGAAAAATCCTGCGATGGGAGCGCCGATAAAGACGGAGCCGATCACGTAGCCCAGCGTAGTCGCGATGGCGGCCTTGAGCATGTCGCAGGCCAGCGTCATCACGGCATATTTGGTGCCGTAGGTGCGGAGCATGTTGGTCGCGCCTGCG
>JAFTSR010000364.1 GCA_017467225.1 Clostridia bacterium
GAGCAGCGCCGGCAGGACGGCCGTGCCGT
Organism: Clostridia bacterium; assembly: GCA_017467225.1. Next base: position 30 of record JAFTSR010000364.1, read on the forward strand.
CCGTGCTGATCTGAAACGCCGAGTTGATCAGCGTTCCCAGACCGGCCACCGCGCAAAAGATGACGGGAACGCGGCAAAGGTAGCCCAAAAGCCGCATTTTCAGCGAACGACCTGCCGCGTCGGGCGGACAGATCAGCGCACTCTCTTGCTTCCTTTGCTTGCGCTTTTCGATTTTTTGTTGCTTGCGGGCGCGTGCGGCGTCCTTGTTTGGCAATTGCTTCCGGGCCGTCATACGCTCGCCTCCTCTGTATCAGTCATCGGGTCAATGCCGTGCGAGATGCTCAAGCGGATGCCGTTGGCCTGCAGCAGCGCGCGGCAATTCTCCATAAAGCGGCGACGCGCACTCGCGTCGGCAAAGCGCTCCTCGGGCTCGTAGCACAAAAGCTCTACTGCGCCCTGCGAGCTGCCGTCGGTCAAGTCGCCCATGTTGGAAAATTCGGTCACCGTCACCTCATCCGGTGCGGGAACGACAAAAATCTGCTTGATGCTCTGGGTATCCGCCAGCATGGTGCGCAGGCGAGAGACCTTTTGCTCCGGGCGGCACAGCGGCGCCGTAGCAAACAGACGGAAAATTCCGTCAAAATCGTTTTCGTCGGTCAGATCGAACGAAAGCACACCGCCCTCAACACGGCTGTCGAACCACACAAGGTAGCATTGGTTCCCCATGCGCAGTTCGCGCAGCACGGCAGAGATGGTCAGCTCAATCACGCCGTCGGCGCAATATTCGTTCATATCATCGTAAAAGCGAGGCTCGGACAGAAGCGACGCCAGCGTCGCTGCGTCCTGTGTGGGCTCGTTCGCCGCGCCCTCGCCCTCAGCGCCAATTCCCCCGGAAACGTCCAGGCGATCACGCTTTTTCTTTTTCTCGGTCGCGCGCAGACGGCGGTCGGTCTTGCGCATAATCTCGTCATCCGCAATCGCACGAACGGTAGGATCATCAGTCGCCTCGGTTCGCATATCAGCGTCAGCGGCCGTCGGCTGCGGCGTGCTCACATTCTGATGGCGGCGAGAGCGACGGCGCTCCTCGTCGGAGGCCATGCTCACCGGCGTTGCATCTGCACTCGGCTGCAACGCGCGCGGCGGCTTGGTCGGAAAATGCGCGGCCATATCGCAAAAGATGACGGCGCGGTTGGAAACGCCGCTGTAATAATCGCGTAAGATCAGCTCCTCGGACTTGGAGGACAGCTTCCAGTGGACGCTCTTGAGCGAGTCGCCCAGGCGGTAGTCGCGGATGTCGGAAATCTCCAGACGCTCGTAGGTATAGGGAGATTTGGTCGTCTGGGTCGTCATATCGGCAATGGCCACCGCGCCACTTCCCTGCCCGATGCGCTTGCGCGGCATGACGTAAATGCTCTCAAAGCAGCCGACCTCCACGCGCAGGCGGAAGATGCGGAAGAAATCATACACGTAGAAGCAGCTGACACCCACGGAATAGGTGCCGCGGAAGCGGAATTTCACCGAATTATTGACGCGATAGGTCGACATGGGTGCCATCGACAGGCGTACGACCTTCTCCTCAGTGCGCACGGCATCACCGCGCGGCAGCGACAAAATCGCGTCCACGAACGGGAACGCCAAGGGCGAGGAGTTGGTCATGCTGAATTCGTAATCGTAGGGTTGATGCTTTTCGATCTCGGTCGAAGCGGTCTCGATGGAGGCCTGCAGCGCCACGCGTGCGAAAAGCGTATAGATCAGAAGTGCCGGCACCATCAAAAGCAGAAACCAGAAAAAGATGCTGGAGGCACGCGAGCGCAAAATCTGCGTGAACAGCAGGCCGAAGATCAAAAGCGCCGCATACCACCATGCACCGCGCGTCAGGACCAGTCCGCGGGTATCGCTGCTGTACTGCAGCGCCTCGCGCTCCTCCGCCGGATGCCAGCTGATGTCCTCCGGTCCTTGCGTGCGCTGCAATTTTTGCGCCAGCGTGCGCAAAAACGGTACGCGCTTGAGCGTTCTTTTGACGTAGCGCCACCCTCGGCGCAGGCCATCCGACACTTGAGCAAATAATTTTTTCATAAATTACGTGTCCTTATCATTGAAATATTGCAAAAAGAGACGGCGACTCGTCTTATTTTTTGCCCAGATAAGGAACCTCCACCGAGCGGAAGATCTCATCCAGCACGGCACCCACTGTGACGTGGTTGAGCTTGGCCTCCTGCGTCAGGATGACACGGTGGGAGACAGCAATGCGATACAGGCCGGCAATGTCGTCCGGCAGCACGTAGTCGCGGCCGCGCAGGTAGGCATACGCCTGCGACAGGCGCATCAGCGCGACAGAGGCACGGGGACTTGCGCCCAGCGAGAAGGATTTATGCTGTCTGGTGGCAGCGATCAGCGAGACAATGTAGCCATACAGGGAGTCCTCCAGCTTGACCTGCGCGACGGCTTCCTTAGCGGCGACGATATCCTCAGCGCACAGAATCTGGCGGACGTTCTCCATGGGATTCTGACCGCGGCGGGCACGCAGAATTTCGATCTCCTCACCGTTTGAGGGATAGCCCATATTCAGCTTGAAGGCAAAACGGTCCAGCTGTGCCTCGGGCAGCGGATATGTACCCACATAGCCGGTCGGGTTCTGCGTTGCGATTACCATAAAGGGCTCCGGCATGGGATAGGTCTCACCGTCAACGGTAACGCGACCCTCCTCCATAGCCTCAAGCAGCGCCGACTGGGTCTTCGGCGAGGCACGGTTGATCTCGTCCGCCAGCAGCAGATTACACATAACAAGACCGGAACGGAACTCAAACGTTTCCTTCTGGCGATTGTAGATATTAAAGCCGGTGATGTCAGAGGCCATGATGTCAGGGGTGAACTGTGCGCGGTGGAACTCCATACCCATGACGCGCGACATGGTTGCCGCCAGCGAGGTTTTGCCCGTTCCGGGAACGTCCTCAATCAGAACGTGAGAGCCGGACAGCATAGCGGTCATCAAAAGGATCATTTCGCGGTGCTTACCGACCACCACGGTTTCCATCTCGTCGATGGCAGCGAGAATTTTCTGCAGCTGGGGGGACATCGTTTTGTTTTCTTCCATTTATTATATAACCTCCTACCGCGCGTACGCGGCTCAAAATGATACCAAGCAAAGTGTCGCCGAGCCGTCGGCAAATGGCCCCACTTTCTTATCTTATATTATATCACAAAATCTCATCCGCTGCATATATCCCCTCTATTATTTACAAAAAAGACACATTTTGTAATGATGTCACAAATCGATGTATCATTTTTTGTGCAAAGTGACATGGCTCACGCATAGCAAAAGGGCTGCCGCAAACTGCAGCAGCCTTTCTTAACTTTACTTATACTCTACTACTACCATCTGGTGGCATTCAAGCTTATCAACCTTAAATCCTACATAACCGTCTTCTACGGTAAACGGAATCTCGGTTTCCTGTGGAGCCAGGTAAACACGTTTTACTTCTTTACCATCTGTTTTTGCCCAAGCCTCTGCGCCATAGATTGGTGTAATATCTTCGATGATTTCTACACCCTTACCACGCTTAACCGGTGAAGCA
>JAFTSR010000365.1 GCA_017467225.1 Clostridia bacterium
GAGGGACGCGCTGAACAACATCGTATCCCGCCCGTTTGAGCTGCAAGCGCAATACGAGCAAGGCGAAATTTCCAAGGAGGAATGGATCGAGATCCTCCGGGCGGCCAATCACGCCAGCCAAGAGCTGAACACGCTGGATGAGGTGGGAGAAAAGCTGATCTATCTGCGCGATATCAACGATAGCGGATTGTTCCCTTGGGTGGTATATGACACCGGTTTTCTGTTGTACTTGGAGGACGGCATGGATGACGCTTTGGCAGCGCTCATCATCCTTTTGCTGGCGGGAGTGTTTGCGGATGAATACACATCCGGCTTTTCTGCTCTGCTGCATAGCACGCCGCGCGGACGGCGGGCGACCTTCACCCACAAGCTGCTCCTTGGCGCAGGGTGCGCGGCGATACTTTCACTTGTGCTGCAAGGCGGACGGCTGTATCTTTTGGCAAGAAATTACGATCTGCCGATGTGGGATGCGCCTGCTTATAGCCTTTTCAATCAGGAGATGCTAAGCGGCAGTATTCGCCAAGTCATGCTGCATGTTTTGGTGCTGCGCGTCGTAGGGATGGCGCTTCTGGCACTGCTCGTGATGGCGCTCTCGTCGGTAACGAGAGCAACGCTGCCCACGGTGGTGCTGTCGACGCTTTGCGTGTTTGTATCTCGCTTGCTCCATCTGTTTGAGGTCACAAGGTTAGATCATCTTCTGCCGGATTGCATCTTATACGGCTTGCCGTTGCTGCAATCAGATACAGCAAGTGTAGCAACGGGCGTGTTTGCCCTGTCCGTTGGCGTGCTGCTGCTGTGCGCGGCAAGGCGGGAAAAATTATGTTCAAGTATAGGAGGTAGGGTTTGAGAATGAGATTGACAATAAAAGATATTTCTAAGGCCTACGGAAAAACTCGTGCTTTGGTGGATTTTACCGCCGAACTGACACCGGGTATTTATGCCTTGCTCGGTCCGAACGGCTCGGGCAAATCCACTCTGATGAATATCGTTACCGACAATCTTAAGGCAGACAGTGGTGAAATGCTGTATGCTGAAGACGACGGCGAGGGCGAAAACGTGCTGAAGATGGGCGCAAGATTCCGCTCTCTGTTGGGCTTTATGCCGCAGTATCCGGGCATGTATCCCAATTTTACGGTAGGGCAGTTCCTTTGGTACATGGCGACGCTCAAGGACGTCGCGGCAGATAAAAAAGGGAAGGCACGCAAGCAGGCCATCGCACAGGAGATCGAAGGCTTGCTCAAGGCGGTCGAGCTGGACGATGTGCCAAACCGCAAGATTGGCGCGTTGTCGGGCGGCATGAAGCAACGCTTGGCTCTTGCACAGGCTGTGTTGGGCGACTCCAAGATCCTCATTTTGGACGAGCCGACCGCGGGACTTGACCCCAAGCAGCGTATTGCCATTCGCAATTATATTGCAAAAATTGCCTTTGATAAAATCGTTATTATCGCCACCCATGTGGTATCTGATGTCGAGTATATCGCCCGTGAAGTGATTATGCTCAAAAAGGGCGTCATCGTCGATCACGCGCCGCCTGCGACGTTGCTTGCCAAGATGGAGGGCAAGGTGTGGAGCCTGCCCGTGGCAGAGAATGCGGTCAGCGAAATGCAGCAAAAATTCCGTGTAACTAACATCAGCCGCGACGAGATGACGGGACAGGTGCTTTTGCGCGTGCTGTCAGAGGAGTGCCCTGATGCTAACGCGACCGCCGTGCCGCCGAGCCTGGAGGACTACTATCTGTATATCTTCGGAGAAATCGAGAAAACGTAGTA
>JAFTSR010000366.1 GCA_017467225.1 Clostridia bacterium
CGTCATAAGACGGTAGATATAAAGGGGGTTAATTGCTTTGTGTGGACGGCATACATAAAATCCTGTTGATCCAATGCAGTCGGACAGGGTTTCGTCAATGACTGCAATGTTTTTCAGATACGGTCTTACCAAGGAGAACACTGTATCGCCGTATTGCAAATGACGACTTGCTCTGCTCGGAGCTTCTTCGGTAACGGTGACCTTCGGTTCTGTTACTCGCTGATGTTGGTTGTCTATAGAGTCAATGTCAATATACCGGAAGGTTTCACCTGTAGGCTTCTTTGAAAGCATCTTACCGAAAATTGTGGTGCCATAAACCCAGCACCAATTCTCCGGTATCTCGTATGGTTGTTCCTCGGTGGGACCGAGTTTGATTTCTTTCTTGCCTGCCATCATTCATCCTCCGCTTTCAGCTTACGGAGTTTGCTGACAACGCCCTGCATGAGCGACACGGTTTCATCGAGCAGTGCGAGGACTTCTTCGCCGCTTTCAATGGGATCGGGAAGGTCGGCATAGTCCAACACCGAATCATCACGGATGAGTCCGAGATCGAGGGTGTTGCCCTTGGCTGCGATCTCCGCACGGGTGACAACGCTCCACCGTTCGTCCTTAACGGCACGGCGGTCGGGTGCGGTATATGCTTTCTCAAAGTCGGTAAAATGCACGGCAGTCAGCGGTGCGGTCTTGCCGAAGGACGGCATATTGGTGCGCAGATCGTAAAACCACACCTCGTCGGTGTTGCCCTTGTCCTTCTTACCACGGGTGAAGAAGAGTACGTTGGTCTTGACACCCTGGGCGTAGAATATGCCTGTAGGCAGACGGAGGACGGTATGCAGATTGCATTTGTCCATAAGGTCGCATCTGATCTTGGTACCGTCGCCGTCAGCGAACAGCACGTTATCGGGGAGAACGACGGCGGCACGTGCCTTGCCATCGGTATTCAAGCTGCGGTAAATGTGCTGCAGGAAGTTTAATTGTTTATTGCTCGTAGGATAGGTGAAGTCATCACGGGTGGCGCGTTCGCCGCCTTTCTTCGTACCGAAGGGCGGATTGGTCAACACCACGTCGTATCCGTGGAGCTGCTTGCCTTCGTTGGACAGCGTATCGCCCAAGTAGATGGGGCCGCTGATATCGTGGAGCATAGCATTCATGAGAGCGAGACGGTGGGTTTCATGCACCAGCTCGCAGCCGGAAAAGGCGGCGGTTCTTTGAAACTCTTGCTCGTCCACGGGCAGGTCGAAGAGATCATCGGTGTGTGCCTTCACGTATTGGTCGGCGGCGATCATAAAGCCGAAGGTGCCGCAGGCGGGATCGTTACACTTTTCGCCGGGCTGGGGAGCAATGAGCCGAGTCATCACGTCGATCAGCACACGGGGTGTAAAATACTGTCCTGCACCGGATTTCTTCTCGGTGGCGTTCTTCTCCAACAAGCCCTCGTACAGATTACCGAGACCTTCTTCCTTGGCGGAGTACCAGTCGAACTGGTCAATGGTCACGATGATCTTTTCGAGATTCTTGGGTTCTGCAATATTGGTTTGTGCTTCTTGGTATATTTCACGAACACGGCCGTGGCACTTTGTGCCGAGGTGTTCGAGTAGCTGTTTATAAAACGCTTTCAGCTCCACGCCCTGCTTGCTGACCAGCTTATCCCAACGGTATTCTTCGGGGATACCGCCCTCAGAGCCTGTTTCCTTACACATTTTGAGGAACAGGATATAGGTCAGCTCAGTCACGTACTGCTGATAGGTGATGCCGTCATCACGCAGCACATTGCAGAGGTTCCAGAGTTTTGAAACGATTTCCTGATTGTTCATGCGATCTGCTCTCCATCTTCGTATAGGTAGGTGTTGATTTCTCCGATAATGTCACGGAGCTTGCCGCCGAAGCGACGGTCGATAATAGCAAAGCCACCTGCGTTGCGGAAGGCACCCATTTCGAAGATCTGCTCATCGAGTACGCTTTCTTCCAGCAGGACGCGCTCAATGCGGCTGAGCCAATCAAGCTGTGTCTGGTTGAAGGTGTGGTTCAGCTTCAGCTTGGCGAAGGCGTTCTTCACACGGGTTTCATGGCTGATGAGGGTTGATCCCAACGCCTGCTGACGGATAAAGGCGATAATATCCGCAACGATATCCTGATTGGTCATCTGATTCCACGCACTGTTGAGCTGCTTTTCGGTGAAGTCGTGCCGGTCCAGTTCGAGCTTCAGCCCCTTGAGGCTTTCTCTTGTCAGCTCGGCAGGCTTGGTGCAGACGATCTTCAGTGCGGCGATCTTGTTCATGTTCTGTGTGATGAACTGCTTGAAGGCTTCCAGATAATCTTCGGGACGGTTGCTGTTGCCGTAGCCCCTGGTATGAACCACCAGCTCGTCGGGATGATGGTCGATGACCACGGGACGGGTGTGCTGCGGCTTATAATCCCTGTCGAGAACAGAGAACGCCTCACGGCAGGAGAGCAAGGATTTCTTGGCCTCACTGACGGTGCTGTCGTTGATAAACTCCGCATACGCTCTCGGATTCTTACCTCCGGCGAGGTATTCAAACTGCTCGGACAGCTTTTCGCTCATATTGCGATGCTGACGGTGGAGCTTTGCGACAATGAGTCCTACCTGATAGGCAATGCGGTCGTTATCTTCTGCCAGCTCCAAGCCCTTGAGCAGATCCTCAAAGGACATGGTGGGGTTGACAACGATGGGTTTCATATTGCTGACGGGTTGAATGGACTCGTAAACGCCAACGGGATCGTAAATCTCAAAGTGAGTCTTGCCGATGGCGGGACAAGGTCTTGTGGCACGGCCCAGCATCTGTTCAAAGAGGATACGGGACTTGATTCGGCGCATAAAAACGAGGGTGGTGATTTCGGGGATGTCGATGCCTGTGGTCAACAGATCCACCGTTACGACGATCTTCGGGTACGCCTCGTTTTTGAAGCGTTTAATGGCTTCGGAAATGCGCTTTTTATTGCCGTCCGCTGCCTTGCCAGTAATCTTCATGACCGCGTCGGTATCCACACCGCCTGCGGCGTAGATTTCCTTTAGGATGCTGACGATCATATCGGCGTGGTTATCGTTGACGGCATAAATGAGGGTTTTGCCCTGGCCGTCGGGATTCAGATCCCACGCAATCTCGTTCAGTACGGTGCGGTTGAAGTTCTCGGTAATGACCTGACGGTTGAAGGTGTCGATATCAAACTTCATTTCGTCCTCCAGCTCGTCGCTGTTGACGACGTCGCCGGTGACGGGATCGTAAATGGCAAGGGTTTCGCCCTTGTCGTATTTGATGCCCTCCACGCCGAGCTTGGTGCGGATGCTGTGGGGAGCGTCATGGTCGATGAGGTAACCGTCAACCACAGCTTCACGGTAGCCGTAGGTGAATACGGGCTTACCGAATATCTCGGTGGTGTGCGGTGCGGGTGTTGCGGTCAGCGCAATCTTCACCGCGTCAAAGTAATCGAGGACAGCACGGTATTTGCTGACGTACTCGGCTTGGTCGCGGTAGAGCATTTCGCTGTCGCTCATATCTCTGTCCATAATGTATCCA
>JAFTSR010000024.1 GCA_017467225.1 Clostridia bacterium
AAGCTTGCGACGACAAGCAGTCCGGCTCCCAGCTTGATCAGCAGCTCGTCAAGCGCGCGGCGATTTTCCAGCAGGTCGCGTATGATCTCCTCGTCGGTCAGCCTGGTTTTTCTGCCCTTGGTCAAGGGACGACGGGCAAGGATGGTTTCGTTGAACACACGCGCCTCCTCTTCAAGGCGCTCCGGCACCACACCGACCACGTCCTCGGGCGGTCCGACCCATTCGTACATATGCGTGTGGAAGATCATGCTCGGCGACCACTTGTGCCCGGCAAAGCTGACCACGTAAAACAGCTGTCCCGGCTCGCTGTAGCCGTACAGCGACGGCGTTGTGTTGTAGGAGCCGTGGTGCGAGAAGTAGAAGATATGATCCGTGCGGACATGATTTCTGCTGCGACGGTACACGATCTCCTTGCGGCACATGGCGTCCAGCGAAACGGTGAACTTGCCAAACGGCAAAAGGATCATGGGGATGATAATTTCAACAGCCAGCAGTGCCGCCATGCCGTAGAAAAGCCAAGCGAAAATATCCGTCAGCAAATGGTGCTCCAGACTTGCCAACCAGCCAAAACCGGCAATAGCAGGCACGCCGCCAAACAGAACCAAAAAATCCCAGATTCGCCCTTTTTTGAGCATATCCGCAATGATCTTGCGATCCAGCGGCCTTTTTTTCGGCGTTTCTTCAAATCTATCCAAGTTTTTCTTCATTGTGTCCTCCTGATTGCTGTTCGCTTTCTTCCCACACGTACTCCGATGTTGGGAAGACGGCAAAGGGCGCCATCTTGCCAACACGCGGCAGTACCAAATAATAGCGATCGCCCATCTCCGCGCCTGCATACCAATCGCGCTCCCGCCAAAGCAGGCCGTATTCCCCGTGCCGGGAAAACATAAAAATATATTGCGGGCCTCCTTTGCCACCGTGGCTCGTTTTTTTCACCAGCGCATCCATCACAACGCGATAGCCGCCGCGGCGCAGGCTCAAAAGAGCGATCACACCACGCGTGATCATGTAAATCTCTAAGCCGCAAAACAGCGCGGTCAGAAGCACGCCACCCCATTGTGTCGGATCGACGCAACACAACACGATCAGGAAAATGAGCGGCGGTGTCATAAAAAGCAGCGCAAGGCCCGTCGCGCGCAGCCGCTTTCTGCCGACGCGCACAATCTCCTCGTGCGTCAAAACCGTCTTTTTCTCCGTACTCATGTCGTGTCCTCCTTTGGGAGTGATACTTTATTATAGCAGATTCCGGCGGGAATGTCAAGAAAAACAAATTTTGTCAAATATACTTGACATATCGAAAAGAATATGCTATAATATAAATGTCACATATATTTGACATCCAACAAGGAGCACATCATGAACGAACGAATGAAGTCCGCGCGGCTCGCCAAGGAGCTGTCGCAGGCCGAGCTGGCACGCGCTGTAGGTGTGTCGCGGCAGACGGTCAATATGATCGAATCGGGCGGCTACAACCCGACGCTGGAGCTTTGCATCCGCATTTGCCGCGCGCTGGGGCTGACGCTGAACGATCTGTTTTGGGAGGACGGCGCACCGTCCGATAAGGAGGAATGACCATGTTTTATGACGAACGAATTGAGGCCGTGCGCGGCAAGGTATGCCGCAACGCCATCGCCATGGCCGCCCCCGTCGCGGCACTTGCCCTCTTGTTTCGCCTGCTGACCTTGCACGGCTGGCAGGAGATCGACACCGGACGCTACCTTTACCTGCTTGCGGTAGAGGCGGCTACATTCCTTGGAACGCTGAGTGTACTGATCATCGGCTTTTTCCGCGGTGCCGGACAGCAGCGCGACGAAATGTGGCAGGCGCAGCAAGGAGCGTTTTACCGCAAAGCCTGCGGCAAGCTGATCCGCATCGTGCTCGGCGTGTGGGCAATCTTCCTGCCCTGCGCACTGGCCATCGGTGCGCCGCACGACCGCATGGCTGTGGCATACGAGGCGCTGTTCCCCGTCCTTTTGTTTGTGCTGGGCGCTTACGCCGTCTGTGCCTTCCGCCGGCAGGACATTTATTTCAACTACGCCGCGCTGGAGAGCGATCACTACGCCCGTGCGGTCGGTCGCAACCTCGGGCGTGCCGGTCTGTGGGCACTGGGCTATTTCGTGCTTTCCAGCTATACGACGTTATTTTTGTTCTTTCAAGGCAAGATCACGACGCGGATACTGGCAATCACCTTTTTCCGACAGGGCGTTAGTTACATTTTAACTTACCTTTTGGTCGGCGTGCTGTATTTGATGCTCTCGTACCTGGAGTGGGCGAGCTTTCACCGCAAGGAAGTCATCTCCCCCTCGACCAAGCTATGTCTGATCTCGACGGTGACTGTCTACGTGACCTACACGCTGCTTGTCGTAATCATCGACCGTCTGCCGCTCACGCAAGCAACGTCGGTCGCGCTGGTCAGCTATGCCGCCAAGCTGCACGACCCTGTGCGCATGCTCTTGCTGCTGTTTTTGAGCTATTTCGCCTATGAATATCGCAAATTGAGCGAAAGCCATGCGGTCTCGCGCATCTGCCACGGCATGATCACCCTGTGCGCTGTGCGCGTCGGCTGTGACCTGCTGTATTCCTGCCTGACCAGCCTGTTTTGGACGCAGCTGACCGACCCGGAAAGCTGGGGGGCGCGGCGCGTGTTGGTTGCCTTCAATACCACGCTGCACACCGGCGAGCTGCTCTTGCTCAGCCTTGGCTTTGCGCTGATCATTTTTGCTTTGGTTAAGCATCAGCGCATCCATCGTGCACACCTGGCAGCCATCCCTGCCCTGCTGCTTATCTGGGGCGTCGGCGTCTTCCTTTCAACACAGGTGGACACCGTGCAGCTGGAGCTGTACCGCTGTCTTGCAAGCGCGGCACTTCTGATCTACGCCTGTAGCGTCTTTCTCACCATCCGCTGGGAAGAACAGGACTTATCCACATAAAATCTCCTATTCCCCTATATAAGTTTTTTGGGTTTCCAAAGGGTCTTTTTTTCAAAAAAGATCCTTTGGCGGGGTATGGGGCAGAGCCCCATACAAATCACAATCTGCGAATATGCATACCACCGTCCACCACAAGCGACTGTCCGGTGGTATAGCCGAGGGTGCCGTCGCAAAGGGAGAGGACGGCCTTGGCGATATCGTCGGGGAAGCCCCAGCGACCCTGGGGAACGAGTCCGCCGGCGATGAGCTTATCGTATTTTTCCTTAACGACGGCGGTCATGCCGGTAGCGATGATACCGGGGCAGATCTCGTTGACGGGAATGCCCTCGGCGGCCAGGCGATCGGCAAACAGCATGGTGACCATAGAGACGCCGGCCTTGGAGACGCAGTACTCGCCGCGCGAGGTGGAGGAGGTATAGGCGGAGCAGGAGGAGATATTGACGATATAGCCGCGATTGCCGACGGCATCACGGTCGTCCTGCTTGACCATCTGGTTGGCGACAAGCTGGGAGAGGAAGAGGGTGCCCGTGGTGTTGATATCCATGACGAAGTCATAGCTTTCCTCGGTCATTTCCAAGAGGTCGCGGCGGACCTTGGGAGCGACGCCGGCGACGTTGACCAGGGCATGGACGGCGCCGAAGTGGGAGAGGGTGGCGTCAAGCAGGGCTTGGCGGTCGGCAGCCGAGGCAAGGTTGCCGGCAACGTAGACGAAGTTTTCGCCCAGGGCATGGATTTTCTCGGCGCAGGCGTCGGCGGGGGCGATATCCATGCCGACGACGTTGAAGCCGTTTTGGAGGAGGGTTTGTGCGGAGGCGTAGCCGATGCCGCCCATGGCACC
>JAFTSR010000367.1 GCA_017467225.1 Clostridia bacterium
AAACCTTGCAAACGCAGTGGGGACGAACCATCTCACTGCAAGCAGGGTTGGAGCACTTTGCCACTGCGGGCATCGTCAGCTTGCTGTTATTCGAGCGTCTCTTATCTCTGCGAGCACTCGAAACCTTTTTCTTTGGTACTGCCATTGAAGTACACCTCCTTATCGCAGACCGTACGATCTGCAGCGCTGTTATATTTTTTGATTATTCTTCTTCATTTTCATCAAGCAGAGTCGCAAGGATGGCAAGCCTTGGGTCGATTTCCCGTTCACTGCAGCCGCAGGGACCGTCTCGGCGTGGCTTTCCGCACTTGGGGCAGAGTCCCTCACAGTCCTCAGAGCAAAGCTGCCGCATGGGGAAGGACAAAAACAGCGCGTCGTGCAGCTCCTTATCCAGCGTCAACTCTCCGTCCTCAATGATGACGTATTCATCCACGTTGTCCATCAGCTGCTCCTCGCTGAGCGTCCCCTCGTTGACGACCGTTCGCTCAAACGACATGGTAAAAACGTCACTCAGTGGCGACAGGCACCGCGCACATTCTCCGTGATAGGGAACCGAAACGTCCAGCACCAGGCGCATGTAACCGCCCTCGTTGGTCACGCGACCCCGGACGCTTGCCTCGCTGTCAAAGGTTACACCAACGGGCGCCTCGGGAGAAAACGTTCCCGAAATGGGCAGCTCGTTTGTAAGCCCCTTGAGCATCGCACGCATATCCAGCGTCATGAAAGACCTCCAACTCTGACCGCGCACCCACCGCGCACAGCCGTCATGCGGCAAATGCACACAGGGAGCATAGTCTTGACATAAAATGCAACGCTATATATTATAGCCGATTTTTGCGAAAAAGTCAAGAGCTTTTTACACTTTGTTTCAATTTTTTTCGGGATATTTTCCGAAATGGGCGTCCGAAAACGCCATTTCACCCGTTTTCAAATCAAACAATGACGTAATGTCCCGCCTTGACCTCAAATTGCCATTCCATTTAGCACACCGTAGCACCCAGCTCCTCAGCGTGCAGTGCGATTCCATTGACACTGAGCGTCTGTCGACCGTCCGCCACGGGCAAAATCACCGTCGCGCTTGTACCGGCGGGAACCGTAAAGGCATAACGGAAGCCACCGTCCACGGCATCCCAGGCACTCTCGATTTTGCCGCCCGTGCGCGTCACGTAGTGTGCCTTGACGTGGCGAATGGGCCTTTGCCCCTCGGGCAGCTGCGCAGCTGTGCGGGTGTCCGGCTCGGGCGCCAGCACGAAATGCTCAAAGCCGCCGACTCTCGGATCGGGACGAATGCCCGCCATATAAGCAAACATCCACTCCGCCACCGCGCCGTATGCGTAGTGGTTAAAGGAGTTCATGCCGACAGGCCCGAAGCCCTTTTCGACGGTATAGGAGTTCCATCTCTCCCAAACGGTGGTCGCGCCCTGCAGCACGCTGTACAGCCAGGAGGGATCCTTGGTCTGCAGCAGCAGCGAATACGCCAGATCGTTCATACCGTTCTCACCCAGCGTGCGGTTGAGAATACCCGTACCGACAAAACCGGTGGACAGGCAATAGCCGTTGCTCTCGATCTTCTCGCGCAGTCTTTGGCGGAAGCCCTCGACCAGCGCCGGCTCGCTCTCCTCGTCGATCATGCTAAAGGCAAGCGCCAGAAGATAGCCCGTCTGGGTATCCTCGGTCAGCGAGCCGTCCTCCTTGAGATAGGTCGCTCTCCAGTGCGCCAAAATCTTCTCGCGCAGGTGGTGATAGTAAGCGGCACGCACCTCATACTTGGTCTCGCAGCGCGCGAGCACCTTGGAAAAACCGCTCATCAGATAGGCGTCAAACGCATAATAGCAAATGCCAATATAGGTCTTGTCGGTCGTGTCGTAGCACAGCCAGTCGCCATAGGTCGGCTTGGGGCCGTTCATACCGTACTGCTCCAGGGAGTGCATATATGCCTCCATCGCCTCGTAATGCTCCGCCAGAAGCGCCTCA
>JAFTSR010000368.1 GCA_017467225.1 Clostridia bacterium
CGCTTGTAGAAGGTCTCAACGAACAGCGGCACCAGAATCAGGTGCGTGGGCTTGAAATCGTTGAGCTCCTTGAGGATGTACTTGATGCCTGCCGACATGTAAACCGTCGCACCCTGCGCGAAATGACCGACAAAGTTGACCGTCGAGCCGTAGGTGTGGTGGGGCGGCAGCACCATCATGGTCTTTTGCGTGATGGCAAAGTTATACATACCCTGCGTCATATCAGAGCAGATGTTCTTCTGCGAGAGCATAACGCCCTTGCCCTTGCCGGTGGTGCCGGAGGTGAAGACAATAGACGCCAGCGCGTCGGGATCGATCTCGTTCTCATAGAAGGAGTTATCGCCTGCCTCGTATTTTTCCTTACCTGCGGCGATCAGATCGGCAAGCGTGGTCTTACCCTCCATGGTCTCATCGGTCATGTAAACAACCGTCTTGATCGAAGGAACCAGCGGCAACAGCTGCGCCACCTTATCCTCAATCGCCGGACTGCAGAACAGCGCGGTGGTCTCAGCGCGGATCAGCGTTGCCGCCATATCGACCAGCGGCATTTCCTTATCCAGAGGAATGGTGATCGCGCTGACAGACATCAGCGAAAAGTAAGAGCAGACCCAGAAATACGAGCTTTCACCGATCAGCGCAACGTGTGCGTCGCGCAGGCCCATAGCCAGCTCCTCGGTACCCATGTGGCGGATATCGCAGCGCATCTGCTCATACGTCACAACAACGGGCTCGGCATCGTCGGGGTGCTTGCGGTAGACGCAGGCAGCGACATCGGGGGTCTTATCAGCCGCGTTTTCGGTCAATACGCGGAAATTTTCAAATACAGTCGTTTCGTACAAAGGATAATTTTTCATAGCTCGGTTCCTTTCCGAAATGAGAATGTTTTTTCTCGCACCTGTTTTTGTGCGCAATACAGATTTATTATACTCCAAAATCTGCCGTTTGTCAATGGATTTGACGAAAAAGGCAGGCTTTTACACAAAAACTCCCCGTTTTTGCCGCAGCAAATACGGGGAGACGTTTCAATTGGAGAGCACAGAAGCGGGATGCCTTGAGCGATAAATGCGCAGAATGTAGCCCGGCAAATAAAAGCAAGCGGGCAAGACAGCGTACAAAAGATATGCCAGCACGGTAGTCACGCCGTCGGACAGACCGCCAAAGAGCGACGGCAGGAAAAAGGAGTCGCACTTAAAAAACATGTAATCCGAGTCGATGGGCGAAAAGTTGATAATGTTGGCCGGAATCGACCAGAGCAACAGCGGCAGCGACGGCAAAAAGCAGGCAGCCGCCGACCACGCATCCCGATACCGATGGTAGCCGGAAACTTGAACCAACAGCGCGCAAAACAGCATCGAGCCGTGGTACAGCAGCGTGTGCAATCCGGCAAAGGAAAGGCAGGAATAGTGACTCAGTACGTTGACGGGATAGAAAAAATTGATGGCCGCGCCCAAAAGGCCGACGGTGCAAAGATATCCGCAGCCGGCAAAGCGCAGCGTGCGATTTCCCCAGATGCAAAACGGCAACGCCAGCATAAACACACTACATGGGTAAAACGGCAGCACGCCGCCAACCTCCAAGGAGACCTCCTTACCGCAAAAGCTTTCCCACAGTATTTTAGTCGGCTCCCAAATAATGGCGCATATCCAAATTCCCAGCATAATGCGGCGCACCAGACGCTCGTCTTTCTTCCTGCCGACCCATACGGCAAGCAGAATGACAGCGACCAGCAGCGCGGCGGAAACCACCCAATGCAGCGGTGTGTAGATGGTGCCCGGCACTTCACCGGCCGCCGGTAAAAAATCCTTGTGCGTAAAGAACGTGCGGAATAAAAAGGCGATGTCTTGCATGGTCATTCTCCTCTTTTGTCGCCCTCTTGGAAGGCAGGTATTCGCGGCGATCTATCCTACCTATTATTTTATCACACAAGCGCCTTTCATGCAAGAGAAAAGCCTATCGCAGGATCAAATTTAAGAAAATCTTAAGATTTTGGCCGCACGCCTTGCTGCCACTTGACATCGCCAAAAACTTGTGTTATAATGCAAATACTACATTATTTGACGGGAGGTCATTCCATGAAAGAAAAAA
>JAFTSR010000369.1 GCA_017467225.1 Clostridia bacterium
CGGCGAAGCCGAATTCAAAAGTTTGCCTTGATGGCTCAACGCCATCACCGCGCGCAAGGCGCGGCGGCAAACACGCTATCGCATTTTTGCTAAACGCACGCGGCTGTTGCAGAGAGGAAACTTTGCTTTCGCCGTTTCAAAAAACGACGAAAACTGCGGGATTTCTACGGGAAGAAAGGCGAAATACCTAACAAACGCCAACCACCTTCGTTCCGTCTGCGGATGGCTGTGGACTTCGCACCTGCCGTCGACCCGAATAGTGGTCGCCGGCAGCAGCGGGGTTACATAAGGGGCAGCCAGCCCCTTATGCACGTTTTCTTTCGCCTATTTCTTTGTCGTGTGACAAAGAAATAGGCAACAACCCAATCAAATTCAGAACGCTTTGTTCGCACAATCAAAACCAATCTCCCCCGCCAAATAAAAACGGCGCGAGCTTGCGATATGACACCCCTTTTGGTGTGCCGCGAATTTCTCCGCCGACCGTGCTCCCGCCGATTTTATTCGTACTGTTCTCCCTCCGCCGTTCGCAAATGCTCACGCATCCGCATGCAGGAGAATTTTACTCGGCGAAACCGCTTTCCGCCAACTGTGCCAAACCGCTGAGCGCATCCTGCTCATCCGAGCCATCTGCAATCAGAGTAATGGTCATGCCCTTGGCAACACCCAGGGAAAGAACGCCCAAAAGAGACTTTGCATTGACTCTGCGGTCATCCTTCTCCACCCAGATCGTACTCTTGTAGGAATTTGCTTTTTGAATGAAAAACGTAGCGGGTCTTGCGTGCAAGCCGCTGGAATTGACAATGGTCACATCGCGAGAGATCATTTCAATTTTACTCCTGTTCTGTCAAATGTTTTCACACGAAGCAGCTATGAGGCATTTCGCACATCAGCTTTGGGCATTTTTCTCCCCCACGCCGAGCCTTCTCAACCATCTCGTCAAGGCTTTTTGCCGTCTTTTGCTTCGTCCATGATTTTTCACTATATAGTATATCAAAAAAATTACGAAAAATCAAGTAGTTTTTTATCGGCGTTTCAACCAAACTTATTGGGCACTTTGCCATATTTACTCTCTGTTTTTAGCAAATACGTGCAAAATGACCGATTCTGTCCTGCCCGGATCAGTTTCCACCCTTGCTGCAGTCGGTGATAGCCACGGTAAAGGAGGCTGTCTCGGTGTGCACGCGGATGGCACTACCGGGCGTCAGATGCATGGTGCCGTCCAGAAGGAAGGAGCCGTCCGCCTCAAAGGTGCCGCGGCACAAAATGGTACCGATGCAATCCAGGCGCGAATGGTCGGCATAGCTGATACGAACCAGGTTGCCGTCCTCGTCGGTAGCGATGACGGTCGCCGGCGAGGTATAAAGCGCCGTGCTTTCGTCATCCGTATTTTCATCCTGCAGAACGCCAAGATACGTTCCATCCTCCATATACACCTCGTCGCCTGTTTTGACGTAAGAGGGCAGCGAATATACCGCATCCTTGATTTCAAATGAAACCTCGGCATAGCTCAGAAGCTCGGTTTTTCCCTGACCGGAGAGCGTATAATAGCGGTAACCGATGGCGACTACAGCCGCCAGCAGCAACAGCACGATAAGAATATCCAGCACGTTCCCCCTTCTCTGAGGCGCAGCTGCTGTAGCTTTGGTGGTTTTCTGTTCACTTTTCATCATGCTTGCCTCCTCAGTTCGATACACGCTCGATATTGATGCAGCTTCCCACGCCGGTGTAATTGGGGAACCGCAGCGACAGGTTGTCACCGACGCGCACCACCGTGTCTCCCACGGTGTAACCCTGTCCCTTCTGATATTGTGCCTCGGCGCGAACGGTCACAATGATATCCACCGCACCCGGCTTTTCCTTCATTTGTCCCATGCCGTCGGCATAGACCAGCACGCTGTGTGCCTTGACCTCCGGGTCGGCAATCACCGTACCCATCGTGCCTGCGCTGGAGGTACCGTACACCGCCGCATTCTCGCCGATGGCCAGCGCCAGATCCTGATCTACGTCAGAAAACATGACCATATATTCCACCGTGCAGCTCTCAGTATCCTCACCGATACCAAACAGCGAGGCCAGCTGCGTACCGCTGATCGCCAGCACCGCGACGACCACGATCAGCACGATGATGACCGCGTCAAACCAGTTGATCGGCAGACGTACCGTCTTTTTTTTGCGTGCTACCGTTCCCTTGCGGAAGGTAGCCTGATTTTCATTTTGCATATCCTTTGCCATGATCAAACTCCGTTTCTTTGCAAATCAAAAGTGTAACGGGAAGTGGATTTCCTTCCCACTCATATGCGCCGGCTCGTTGCGCAGCATTTCGGCACGACCCCCGCGGATCTGTGCTACAATCACGCCCATCAGAAGCCAGAACAGAAGGAAAATACGATAGTTATAGAAAACGTGATCGGTAAGGCCCATCAATAGCACGGCCAGAATACCGCACATGCCACCCAGCACCATCATCCGTCCGTTACGCTCACCGCGCCCGGTAATATAGGAGAGCGCGTAGCACACAAACATGATAACCGTCACCACTAACATTATCAGCCCTACCACGCCAAGCTC
>JAFTSR010000370.1 GCA_017467225.1 Clostridia bacterium
CCAGTTGAATATGTTAAAATATCGGTAGATTCTATCCAATGAGCGTAATATTATGGTTATATTTTTCCTTTCCAACGGATTTGAGTAGATCGTGTCGCTCGAGAACATCTATCTTTTGCGCCTCGCGGACGTTAAATTGCTGACGGTCACCGTACAAGAAGGCGGCGCTGATGGCCGAGATGTCATGGGTGCGCACGGTATTCCCGTGCTTGAGGACGTTACCGCAGCCGATTTCATCCTGCCCGACGAGGTGGATATGATCGTTCTTCCCGGCGGTATGCCCGGCTCGTCCAATCTTGACACCTCGCCGCTGGTAGACAGCGTTCTGCGCACGGCGTACAATAAAGGAGCGTATCTTGCCGCCATCTGCGCCGCTCCCTTGGTGCTGGGTCACCGCGGATACCTGGACGGCTTGCAAGCCACCTGCTATCCCGGCTTTGAGACCGAGCTTGGTACTGCTGAGTACATCAGCGATATTCGCGTTGTGCGCGACGGTCGCATCGTCACTGCGCCCGGCATGGGCTGCGCACAGCAGTTTGGCCTGGCGCTGGTCGAGCTTTTGCGCGGTGCTGCCGAGGCTGACCGCATCTGCCGCAGCATCATGACCCCCGGCACCGAAAAATAAGCCATGTCACAAAAGCCTTCATCCTCATCCGGCACGCTGTCTCTTTTGCGGCGTCTGGTGACGCATCCGAAATTCGTAGACAATCACGCGCCGTCTCTCTTGGTGCTGACTGTTTTTCTGCTTCTGCTGCTCTCTCGCCGCATCGACACCGCCATTGTCGACCGCGAGCAGGAATATCTGAGCATGATCCTTTTGCAGCTGCTGATTTTCCTGATCCCCGGACTGGTCTACTGTAAGCTGATGGGCAGCGAGTTTTCCGCGCGCATTCCCATGCAAAGACCGCGCCCGTCTCACGCCGTTTTTCTGCTCTCCGCTCTTTTGATCATGATCACCGGCTGCCTGCTCATCGGCATTCACACGGGAGGACTCGCAGCAAATGAGCGCGGTTTTTCGCTGTATGAAACCTTCACGGCGGATATTTCGTCCTCCGCAGGCGTGGTGCTGTTTCAGCTGCTTGCCTTTGCCGCCCTGCCGGCGCTATGCGAGGAATTTGTCTTCCGCGGTGTGCTGCTCAACGCCCTTTCCAAGCGCGGCACCGTGGCAGCGTTCGCCTTTTCCTCGTTGTATTTCGCCATGCTGCACTTTGACTTTGCGCAGCTGCCGGTGTATCTGTTCTCCGGCGTGCTTTTGTGCGTCGTGCTTCGCATCACGCGCTCCTTGCCTTCCGTAATTCTCGTGCACTTTCTGTACAACGTATTCGGTCTGTTCGGTCAGAGCGCCATGGCACGCTTTTACGCATATAGCGGCAATGACGCCATGTTCCGCTTCATTCTGACGACGCTTCTGCTCATTGGCACAGCGCTGTTTTGCAGCGAGGCCAGCCGCATCTATCACCGCTACGCGGTGGAATCCCTGCCACCGCCCGACGTACCTGCCGTACCCTGGCGCGCACTTCCCAACGTGCTTGTGCGCACACTGTTCCCCGTCGCGGGAATCGCTTGCGTGTTGATCTATGTCATGGTTACCGTTTTTGCGTAAAGGAGTCTGTCATGAAAAAAGCATTTTTCCCCTTACTTTGGCATATCGTGCTCGCAACTGCTTTTTCCTACGTCTTTCTGGTTATCTTTGCACTGATCGTTGCTGCAGTCCTCTCCTCCGTAGAGGCTATGTGGGTACGAGAGCTTTTACTTGCCGCTACGATGTCCGTGGTTTACGCCTTCTTTTTCAAGCGGCTTCATCTTACCCCGCGTCTGTATACCTATTATCGTCATGTGGGCACATACGATTTCAAATCAGAGCTGCGCGCTTTCTTTACCACAGACGGCAAGGCACTGCTGATCATTTACGGTGCATGCGCGCTGCTTTGTGAAATCAGCCATCTGCTTCCCGTTGAGATCATCAATCAATTTTCGTTGGTATGCATTCCCTTTTTCACGCCCTATATCCTTTTATCGGATATTCCCGTGCTGCGCTCACTGCTTTCTTTTCTTTTCGCCGTAGCACTGATGGCTTTGCTGGTAGCACGCCATGGAAAACGTCAATTCACCAAGGAACTTCACCCACAAGGCCCCGAGCAGCCGACCGCGCCCATTGTCGTGCAGCCCCGGTGGAGGAAGTA
>JAFTSR010000371.1 GCA_017467225.1 Clostridia bacterium
GAGGAAGTAATACGAACAAAAAAAGCATGGACAAACGCCAGTAAGAGCGCTCGTCCGTGCTTTTATTTACCCAAAAAATCTCTCAAATCAGACCGCCTCAATCCTTCACCGTCAGCATGACGGGCACGCTGGTATCCACCATTTGCACGCCGGTCTGCGGCTGATAGAAATAAATGCGAACCGTGGCCTGATATATTCCCACTGTCAGCTGCTCACGGGCAAGCAACGGCAGCGATGTGACGCGATAGCCCGGCTCAATGCGTCCCGACTGCGCGATCACCTGTTCGTCCACGCACACCTCAATGACCATATTTTGCTGCGACCGCGAGGGGTTAGCAAACATCAGATCGACACGCTCCGCGGACAGATGCACCGTCAACTGCGCCTCGCAGGTAAAGGATGCCATGCCGCCATCCTCCGGCGCGATCGGATCAAGAGTGCCCGGCTGATCGGGATACGGCTCAATGTGCGGATCCTTTTCCGCATACGCCTGATCGGGTGGCAAAACGACCGGGCGTTCATCCTCGCCAAACAGCAGAACGCCAAGCGTGATGCCAAGCGCCACCAAGGAAGCACCCAGCGCCGCGCACAATATGATAATGACTGCCCTTGACGACAGCTTGGGAATTTGAAGCTTCATACGCACCTCCGCTCGTTCATTTATGGCATTATACCACATTTTAAGCAGATGCGCAAGAGGGCAGCCGCATTTTTACCGAAAGCGCTCGAAAATTTCCAGAATCCGAAACCGCAGTTTGTATTTTGGCGTTTGCGTCTCGGTCACGATGCGGTATTGCGACGGCGTCAGACCGACCGAGATCATGGCGTCCTCCGCCTCATCCTGTGGCACGCTCGCCGCGCTCAGACACATGGGCGGGAACAGCACACACCAAAAGTTCTGCCCCGCCGCGTCTCCGATCATGACGCGCAGCGACAGATACTCCCCCGCCGGAAAACAAAAGCTGTCATAGCTTCGGGTGGGATATTTCTCCTGCCCCAGCTCGACCCGTACCGTCCTCTCCCGTCCGCGCTCGCAAAGCACCTGCATACCGATCTGCTCCAAGCGCGCTTGATTTTTCAAAAGCAGCTGCTGCGCCTCATCTCGCTCTCGGCAATTTTTTGTCAACTCTGCCGCACAGGCAAGAACGGCATCGCGTACCGCCAGCTTGTCCGCCTGATCCTCGGCCGCATCCGAATGCGCAATCACGTGTAAACGGATGACCGCATCGTATATTTGCTCCTCTCCATGTACCGGCAGCGCATATCCCACCGCCACGCTCAAAAGCACCAACGCACAAACGACCGCCACCAAGCGCACGCCTCGCTCGCCGCGTTGCGCATCTCTTTTTTTACATATCAACATAAAAAATCCTCCCTTTTCGTCCTATCATGGACAAACGTGGGAGGATTTATGCAATTTCAGCACAATTTTATGCGTCTTCTTCCTGCGCCTCATCGGCTTCTGCCGCTGCCGCCTCACGGGCATCGATCTCGGCCAGCTCGTCCTCGACCTTAACCAGCAGCTTATTGATATGCGCACCGTACTCCAGCGAGGTGTCGCGCACAAAGGTCAGCTCGGGCGTGATGCGCAAATTCATGCGCTTAGCCAGACCGCCGCGAATAAAGACGGCCGCCGCCTTGAGCCCCTTGCGCAGTTCCTTTTCATCGCCATTGAGGAAGGAGTAATAAATCTTTGCATATTTGAGATCGGGTGTGACCTCGGCACCCGTTACGCTGACGAACGCATTGCGCACTCTGGGGTCCTTGACCTCACGCAAGATCTGTGCCACCTCCTTGGTGACCTCGTCATTGATGCGACCTCTTCTGTAATTTGCCATATATCGGTTCCTTTCTGCCGCGTGCGGCATACGATTTGATAACTTTCCTCTTATATTGTACCATAAAACCCCAAAAAATTCAAGCCCCAAAAATCAAAAAAATTTCCATATCCCTCTTGCAATCCTTCCCATTTTCCTGTATAATGTTCATATCATACTATAGGAGGCTACTCTCATGAAAGAAGTCCATCTGATCTGTAACGCACATATCGACCCCATCTGGCAATGGGATTGGCAGGAGGGCGTCAGCGTCGTTCTCTCCACCTTCCGCTCGGCTGTCAATCTTGCCGCGGAATTCGATTATATCTTTTGCCACAACGAGGTCACCGTCTATAAATACGTCGAGGAATACGACCAGCCTCTGTTCGCCGACATCTGCCGCCTGGTCAAGGAGGGCAAATGGCACATCATGGGCGGCTGGTATCTGCAGCCCGACTGCAATATGCCGTCCGGCGAGAGCTTTGTCCGTCAGATTTTGGAGGGCAAGCGCTACTTTATGAGCCGCTTCGGCGTCTTCCCCACCACCGCCATCAACTTCGACCCCTTCGGTCACAGCTCCGGTTTGCCGCAGATCATCTCCGGCTGCGGACAGGACAGTTATATCCTCAAGCGCGCC
>JAFTSR010000372.1 GCA_017467225.1 Clostridia bacterium
CTCATCTCGTCATTGGCAGCCTTGATGGCGTCGATCTCGTCCGCAGCGTTGGTGCAGCGAGGAATCATCATATCCACTGCACCCTTGACGATCACCAGCTTCTTGCCGTCAATCAGGTTGACCGAGGTCATCAGCTTGCGGTCGGAGTCGAAGGGCAGATCTGCAATGCGAGGATACTTTTCGTCCAGCACCTTCTGCTCAAAGCCGTTATTATGAGCGGAGAAAATGATCGCCGTCTCGGTGGGGTCACCGATATGAACTACCTTGTCACCGGAGAAATCCAGCGAGCCGTTGCAGCACAGCGTACCGTAGTTGAGCAGCGTGCGGACAGCGTCACCGTTGTTCTCGCTGATATCCTCGGAGCGATTGCCGTCGGTCAGGTAAGCCTTGACCAGCGTCATGCGATTCTGCGTCAAGGTACCGGTCTTATCCGAGCAAATGATGGACGCGCCGCCCAGCGTTTCTACGGCAGGCAGACGGCGAATGATCGCGTTCTTCTTAGCAAGTCTTTGCACACCGATGGACAAAACGATGGTAACGATGGCAGGCAGGCCCTCGGGGATCGCGGAAACAGCAAGAGAAACTGCCGTCATAAAGATTTCCATGGCAGGAATGTCGTTGAGCAGGCCGATCACAAAGATGATGGCACACACACCAAGCGCCAGGAAGCCGAGATACTTACCCAGCTGCGAAAGCTTCTTCTGCAGCGGTGTCTCGCCGCCGTCGCCTTCACCCTGAAGCAGGTTGGCGATCTTACCCATCTCGGTGCTCATACCCGTACCGGTAACCACAGCGGTCGCCGTACCGTAGGTAATGCTGCAGCCGGAGTAGATCATATTAGAACGGTCGCCCAAGGGAGCGTCGGACGCCACCTCGACACGTGCGTCCTTCTCGGAGGGCACCGACTCACCCGTCAGCGCAGACTCCTCGCTCTTGAGGTTGGAGCTGTAGATCAGACGTGCATCAGCAGGAACAAAGTCACCGGCCTCCAGGCGAATGATATCACCGGGAACCAGATCGACCGCCTCGATGACCGTTTCCTTGCCGTCACGAATGACGCGGGAGTGGGGCGCGGACATGTTTTTGAGCGCTTCCAGCGCTTTTTCCGCCTTGCTCTCCTGGATGACACCCATGACCGCATTGATAACAACGATCAGACGGATCAAAAAGGGCTCAAACAACTCGCCGGGATTTTTCTCGACGATAGCAATGACAAACGATACCACTGCGGCAGCCAGCAGAATCAGGATCATAACGTCCTTGAACTGCTCGAAAAAGCGCTGCAAATTGGTCTTTGGCTTTTTCTGGGTCAGCTGGTTTTTGCCGTACTCTGCGAGTCTTTTCTCGACCTCGGCAGGCGACAAGCCCTGCGTTACGTTGGTGTTCAACGTCTGCAGAACGTTCTCTTGGGATTGACTATGGAAGTCCATGTTCAACCGTTTCTCCTTTTTCAAATCAAAAATTCGCGCAACGTCCGGCGTCGCTCACAAAAGAGCCGTTTTTCCCGTCGTTCCGTTGCCCAATGCGGTCATTATACCACATTTTTACAAAGAAATCAATACCTTTCCAAAAAATTTACGAACTGTACATATTTTATGCAAAAGGGCGTGAAATATCACGCCCTTCATTTATTTTACAAATACGGCTTGCATCTGCCGTCCCAAAAATAGGTATATGCGTGGAACGGTTTGATAATTTCCTGCGCGAATACCAGCAGCGCCACAAACGAAGCCGACGGTAGGAAATTGCAGACCTCCAGTACCGTGTCGTCCATCTCAATCTGCGTTTTTCGGATCCAGCTGTATTTTTCCAGCGTGGCGACAATCTTCTCTGCCTTATCCTCGCTCACGCCCAGGTGCTTGACAAAAAGCGACGGCGTAAATGCCTTCTTCGCCTCTCGCTGATGCAGCAGCACGCAGGCGGCGAAGAAATCGCGGTCGGCAAGATCAGAAAAAAACGGCACATAGTCCGTATCCTCCAAAAGGGGCGCGCCGCCCTCCTTGGGATCGGGCATCAAAAAGAAATACGGCATCCGCGGTGCAATGCTCATGCGGCTCATGCCGTGATCGGAGAGCTTGGAGGAGTACCGCCGTTCCTTCTCACCCAGTATCTTTTCATATCTTGAAAGGCTGCCACCGTCGATCTCGCCGTCCTTGATTTGCGCATAACAAAGCGCGCGCTCGATATCCCAACAATAGTCCATCGCTATGCGGAATTTATCCTCCTCCGGTGCACTTTCAATTTTGAGTGCCATGGCAATTCTTCCCTGCTGCTCTCCGCTACCGTCTCGGCCAAACAGGCAGTCCAGCGTGATCTCAAAAAAGTCGGCAATGCGCGGCAACAGCTCGGTGTCGGGCAAGCCGCCGTTCTCCCACTTGGAAACTGCCTGCGCAGATACACCGACATACGCCGCCAGCTCCTCTTGTTTTACGTTTTTCTCCTTGCGCAGCTGCGCAATTCTCTTTCCGATGTGTTCCATAATTTCCTCCGTTTTGAGTTTTGCATGTAACGGGCGCCTCGTTACCACCATTATATCACAACCCCCGGTTGATTGCAAGAGAGGCGTTTTCAAGAAAAATCAAATAGCGTTTGTTTTTTCGAAAATCAAACAACCGGCGCTCACGTTCAAGAAAAAAATGCTCCGTCCATACTATTTTTTTGCAGCAAA
>JAFTSR010000373.1 GCA_017467225.1 Clostridia bacterium
CCACAGCATATTTATTCCGCGCTCTCCGTAACCGCATCTGCCTTCTCTGCCACGGGCGGCGTGTAATTGTCAAAATCCGCCCAGAAGGACAGGCACACACGCTGATAGCTTTGCGGATCGATATAATAGCTGAGTCCGTGCTCCGCGCCGGGAACGATCAGAAGGCGCTTGGGTGCCGCGCAGGCCTTATAATTCTCGTATGTCATCTCCACCGGTACGAAATGGTCATCGCTTCCGTGGATCAGAAGAACCGGAATGTGTCCTGTACGCAAAACGTCCAGCGTAGAAACCTCCGCCGCACCTGCGTTAAGCTTTTGGCGGCAGATTTTATCCGCCGTGGACTGGCGAACCTTGTAGGAAAGCTTGAAATTTTTCTCGACCACCTGCCGCCAGATCGCCTCAGGTGAGGTAAAGCCGCAATCCGCGATCACACCGTGAACGTGCGTGGGCATCTCCAGACCGCTGGCCATCAGGACACTTGTCGCGCCCATGGAAATACCGCAAAGATAAATCGGCACTCTCGGCTCCGCATTGACGTTCTCATCGATCCACTTGACCCATTCCAGGCAATCGTAACGCTCCAAAAGGCCAAAGCCCATGTAGTCTCCGCCGCTGTTATTCTGCGCACGCTGCTCCACATAAAGAACGCTGCAGCCGCTCTCGCGCCAAAAATCCGCAATTGCTGCAAAGTCCGTCAGCCAGGAGGAGCGCCAGCCGTGCATCGCAACCAGAATGCGCTTTTCATTTTCACTTTTCAGATAATGTCCCGTCAGACGAACGCCGTCAAAGCTCTCGATCTGCACCGTCTGCGCGCCGCTGTTTTCCAGCTTTTCCATAGCAGCGCGATTACCGTCGATCACCGCACTCAGGTCAATGTTCATATTGCCCATCATGTTGCTTTGTGCTTTTTGCGGCATTTTGGGCTGCTCACGGTCCAACGCGATCTGCATCAGCTTCTTGGTAATGGTATGAGAAACGGCGCTGACACATCCGACCACCGCCGCAACACCCGTGGCAAGAGCCGAGGCCAGCACGATCTTTTGCGTTTTGTTGTTCATTCTATATCATCTCCTGTTTTCGATAATTCAAAATGTGGTTTTGATTACTATTTATTATAGCATCAATCTCCGCACTTGTCAATAGAATCCGAACGCTTATATTTGAATTTTTTGTAAACTTTCCGCCTGATATACCCCGCCTTTCGAATTTTTCTGAAAAAGCGTCAAAAAAACGATGGATTTTCCGCACAGGTCTTGAAAAAGTGGAAAGAATATGATATAATATAAAGATGAGAGTGTTTGTATGAACGGAGGACGGTATTCATGGCATTACCCCAAAAACAGCTTCGCATCGGTCTTTGCGGCTTTGGCAGTATGGGACGCACCCACGCCTATGCCGTTCACAATCTTCCTTACTATTACGCTCCCCTTCCCTTTGAGGCAAAAATCGCAGGACTTTGCACAACCTCACCCGAGCGTACCGCCGAGCATGCCGCAAAATACGGTCTCGGTCGCGTTTATGCGAATGCTGAGGAGATGATCGCTGATCCTGAGATTGATATCATCGACATCTGCACGCCCAACGAGCTGCATTTCGACACCATTCTTGCCGCGCTGCGTGCCAACAAGCACGTACTGTGCGAAAAGCCGCTTTGCGTTACGGTTGAGCAGGCGCAACAGATCGCCGCGGCCGAGACCGCAGCCGGTACCGTTTGCGGTATGGTGTTCAACAACCGCTTCATGGCTCCCATGCTGCGCGCCAAGCAGCTGATCAGCGAAGGCAGACTCGGACGCATTCTTTCCTTCCACTGTGCCTATGAGCACAACTCCTCCACCTTTGCCGACCGCGAGCCCGGTTGGAAGCAAACGGCGGCGCACGGCGGCGGTGTACTCAGCGATCTCGGCTCGCACGCCGTCGATCTGATCTACCATCTTTTAGGGGATTTCGAGCGCGTGCAAGGATTGTCGCAAATCGCATTTGCGAAGCACGGCGCAAGCTGGCAGACTGACGCTGACGAAGCCTTTTATATGACCGCACAGCTCAAAAACGGCGCGTGCGGCACCATCGTTGCCAACAAGCTGGCCACGGGCGCCAACGATGACCTTTCCCTGACCGTCTTTGGTGAGCAGGGCTCGCTGAAATATTCGCTGACCGAACCGGAATGGCTGTATTTTTACGACA
>JAFTSR010000374.1 GCA_017467225.1 Clostridia bacterium
CCCTCAATTTTGCTGTATCTATTTCACCCGCGCCTGCAGGGCTTCGATCTCACCCAAGATGGCGGTGATGCGGCTCATGGCCTGGTTGATCTGCTCGGTCAGTGTGTCGGGTGCGTCGGATGGTGCGGCATCGGCAAGCAAGGTCGGGTTCAACTTCTGATAGGTCAGCTGACCCAGATGAGCATATTCTTTTTCAAGATCGCCGCGACGCGCGGAAAGCTTGAACTGCACGGCGGTCTGATCGGCGAAGTCATCGACGGCGGCATTGATTTTGTCGCTCAGTCGGTTTACGCTTTGACGAAGGTCATCCCATGAGGACATGGCAAAGTCTCCTTTTTGTTCGTTTTTTCTTATTGTAGCCGATTTTTTCCGTTTTGTCAAGGCGTTTTGAAAAAAATCGCGTGCCGAGTATCAAAAAGCGGCAGGCAGGGAAGACTTTTTGATAGCGATGTACGAAAGGGGACATGATTGATGCTGGAAATGAGCAAAAAGACCTATCGCCGTTACGCGCAATCTCACGCCAAGCAGTCGCCGCTACTGAGGGATTGCCTGCACGCGTTTTTGGTGGGCGGTGCGATTTGTCTGCTTGCGCAGATTCTCAAAACGGTATATCTACAGCTGCTTTCGCTGCCGGATAAGCAGGCGGCGACGCTGACCTCGGTTACACTGATCGCGCTGGCGGCGATTCTGACGGGTCTTGGTGTTTTTGACGATATTGCGCGCTTTGCCGGTGCGGGAACGCTGGTTCCCATCACGGGATTTTCCAATGCGGTGGCATCCGCCGCCATCGACAGCCACGCCGAGGGCTTTGTGCTTGGCGAGGGTGCCAAGATCTTTACCGTCGCCGGTCCGGTGCTGCTGTATGGCACAACGGCAGGTGCTGTGTGGGGTGTAATCTACTGGATCGGGCAGTTTTTTGCGAAAAAAATGAAAAAAATCATCAAAAGCTCTTGCAAGACAAGGGCTTTTCGTATATAATATACTATGGAGTTTTATGTACATATGAAGGAGGCGGCGATGGAGAGCAAGTGGCAAGACGGTTGGCAGCAGCATTTTTTGAGCGATGACGGCAAGCAGCATCCGATCAGCTTTGCTGTGGCGCGTGCGATTGCGCAGCAGGACCTTGTCGCCGTGCTGGGATACGGGATTTCCAACCGCCCTTTGGTGGAGCTTCTTTTGACGCTTGGCGCGCGTGTCGTCGTTTACGATCAAAAGACGCTGATGCAACTGGGAGACGATGCGCAGGCGGCTGCCGCTGCGGGTGCGCAATTTGTGCATGAGCATGCGGAATGGCTGGCGCTGCGGCCGGCGGTCGTGTTCCGTTCGCCCGGCATTCGTCCGGACGAGGAGCATATCGCACGGGCATGTGCCGAGGGCGCGCATCTGGCAAGCGAGATGGCATGGCTGCTGGAGAGAACGCCGGCGCGTGTGCTGGCTATCACCGGCTCGGACGGAAAAACCACCACCACCACGCTGACGGCGCGCATTCTGCAGGCGCAGTGTGAAGCCGACGGACAGGGGAAGGTGTTCCTGGGCGGCAATTTGGGCACGCCGCTCTTGTGCAGACTGCCGGATATGCATGCCAAGGATTTTGTCGTGGTCGAGCTTTCCAGCTTTCAGCTGGCCGTGCCCATGTGCTATCCCTCACGGGCAGCCATCACCAACGTAACGCCAAACCATCTCAACTGGCATACCGACATGCAGGAATATATCGACGCCAAGCGCAACGTTGCCGATGCGCAGCGGGGAACGTGTCTTGTCACCAACGCGCACAACGACGTGACGCGCCAGCTGGCTATGGAATACAGCGCTAAGGGCGGTCACGTGGTTCTGTTTGGACAGACCGCCGGTGTATTCCCTCCGTGGGCTAAGGATACTATTTGCTGCGAGAAGGACGTGATCGTTTATCGCACGGCAGACGGGACGCGGACGGACATTTTACCGGTGGCAGAGCTGCTGCTTCCCGGGCGGCACAACGTGGAGAATTTTATGACCGCCTGTGCAATGACCATGCCGTATGCGGCGTCTGCGACTATGGCGAAGATCGGGCGCACCTTCGGCGGTGTGGAGCATCGGTTGGAGCGGGTGCGCGTGCTTGACGGCGTGACCTTTTATAACAGCTCGATCGATTCCTCACCGACGCGAACGGCGGCGGCGCTTTCCGCCCTGCCTGCACACTCTTGCGTGGTCATTTGCGGCGGATATGACAAGCAGATTCCCTTCGCGCCGTTGGCCGAGGTACTTTGTGAGCGTGCCGGTGCGGTGGTGCTGACGGGCGCGACGCGGGACAAAATCCTGCAGGCGCTATGCGAGCATGAGGGCTTTGACAGCACGCGACTGACTGTACGTGTCTGTCCTGATTTTGCCGAGGCGGTGGACTACGCGGCGGCACTGGCTGCCAAGGGCCTTGGCAAGAACGTGCTGCTCTCGCCGGCGTGTGCCAGCTTTGAC
>JAFTSR010000375.1 GCA_017467225.1 Clostridia bacterium
ATGAACATACACTCCCCCCTTTACCTTTTCTTCGACCTTGACGGCACGGTGCTGGTCAACCATAAGCTGCCCCCCAAAAACCTCGCCGCCATGAAGCGCGCACAGGCCATGGGACACAAGCTGATTCTCAACACCGGCCGCTCCCGCGGCGGATACGCATTGGTTCCCGAAGCGAACGCCATTCCGTGGGACGGTATGTGCTTCAGCGCCTCGGATATCATGTATGAAGGGCGTGATATCAGTCACGTGACCGTCAGCGAGAAGGATTTTCACATTTGGCTGGAATACTGCATGACCTACCGCGTCCGCCTGGCGTATTGCGGTCGCGAGTGGCTGGAATATCTGGATTTCACCGTCTACAGCGAGCCGCTGACCGAGGCAGAAAAGAACAAGCACCGCGCATATGCCGACGAGCTGTATGCCAAAAATCCCTTGACCAACGTATCAGTACATAGCGTGATCCCACCCGAGACTATTCCTCCCGAGAGCGGTATCACGCCCATTCAGCTTTCCACCTACGCCGATCTGTTCCCTGCCGGCAGCAGCAAGGGCAAGGTCATCGAGGATTTTTGCGCAGCACTGCACGTGCCTATCGAGCAATGTGTCTGCTTTGGCGACAGTGCCAACGACGTGGATATGTTCCGCGTCTGCCCAACCTCCTATGCCATGTCTTACGCGCCGGACGAGCTCAAGCGCCACGCCACCTATGTTGCCACCGGTGAATATGGCGTTGCCGAGGGTCTTTCCCACCTGCTCGGATTTTCACTTGACGAGGAATAAGCTATGACAGGAAACGTTTTTAATATTCAAAAATTCTCCATCAACGACGGTCCCGGCATCCGTACCACCGTCTTTCTCAAGGGATGTCCCTTGCGCTGCATCTGGTGCCACAATCCCGAGTCGCACAAGGCAACGGACGAACTGTTTTATGACGCGCGCAAGTGCGTCGGCTGCCGCGCCTGTGCCGCTGCCTGCCAAAACGGCTGCCACACCTTTACAGAGTCCGCGCATCT
Organism: Clostridia bacterium; assembly: GCA_017467225.1. The sequence goes on from JAFTSR010000375.1 coordinate 1,014, forward strand.
GTATGACCGTGTCGCGTGTGCTGTGTGCGGCAAGTGCGCCGATGCCTGCATGACCGAGGCGCTCAAGCTCGTCAGCCAGCGCAAAACGGTAGACGAGGTCATTACCGAGGTGCTCAAGGACAAGCCGTTCTACGAAACGTCCGGCGGTGGCATGACGCTCTCCGGCGGTGAACCCATGCTGCAGTTTGATTTTACGCTGGCCCTTGTGCAAGCCGCCAAGGGACACGGGTTGCACGTCTGCATGGAGACCTGCGGCTACACCGATGCCGATAAGCTGCGCACCGTCGCGCCTTATGTTGATCTTTTTTTTTACGAATATAAGGAAACCGATTCCGTGCGCCACAAGGAGTACACCGGCGTGCCCAACGAGAAAATCATAGAAAATCTGCACATGCTGGATAGCATGGGCTGCAAGAGCGTGCTGCGCTGTCCCATCATCCCGACGCTCAATGACCGTGACGATCACCTCGCCGGCATTGCCGCGCTGGCCAACGCGCTGCAAAACGTGACTGAGATCAACATCGAGCCGTATCATCCGTTAGGCAGCGGAAAAGCCGCCATGCTGGGGCGGAAGTATGCACTGCCCGACCTCACCTTCCCCGCCGAGGAAACAGTGCAAGGGTGGATCGCCTATATTGCCGAAAGAACCCACGTTCCCGTCAAAAAAGCATAAAAAAGTAAGACCAAGCCGCAAAAAAGTGACTTGGTCTTGTTTTTTGAAAAAACATTTAATGCTTGCGTCCCCCCGTAAGGATCAACATAATAACAATATACAGCAATCCGACTGCCAGCAAACTAACGCCTACTACAGTAATTCCGATA
>JAFTSR010000376.1 GCA_017467225.1 Clostridia bacterium
AGTCTTCTGATGTGCTCCTTGCAAAGAGGAAGACCGTCATTACCGAACAGCTCCTCCATGTGGGAGATCAGACCCTCGGCGGTGTTGCGCAGATAGATGGGGTTCTGCGTTTCCAGCTTGCGGATAACCTTCTTTGCCAGAATGTCGTCAAGTGCGGCAAGCTCCTGGCCGCCACAGCTGACGTAAACGGGAATATACGTCTTGATCTGCTTCATGATACGGTTACCGAAGGTAATATGGAAGTGCTCGATCAGATACTTGTCAAGCTCCTCCAGGCGGCGCAAATTACGGCTGCTGATGGCATATTCCTTCTGCGCCTTCTCGACCAGATCCTCAAACTGTGCCGCAGAAATGTGCTTTTTTCCAGTGCTGGGCGCAGCAAAGCGCTCACTCTTGGCGTCTAGATTCATGATCATGGCACGGTCGTAGACCTTATCCGAAATGGCAAACGTGGAGTCGTCGTTGTTTGCCGTGCCGATAAACCACATGTTGATCGGCAGCTTGACGCGGCCATCCTTGAGCTGCGCCGGATCGTTGTCCCAACGGTCAGAGACGACCTCAAGATAGCGCTCATCGGGATCGGGCAACTCCAAAAGGGACAGAAACTCTGCGAAATAGTACTCAACGCGCGCGATGTTCATCTCGTCAAGCACGGTGATGTACATGTCCTTGCTGTAGTTCGCTTCGTACATTTTTTCGAGCAGCAGCGTTTCATTGAAGCGCTTGGTAAATTCGTTGTAGTAACCGATCAGGTCGGTACGCTCCTTCCACATCGGCTGCACGGGAATAACAGTTGCCGTATTGTCGATGTACGAGCCGAACGCGTGCGCCAGCGAGGTCTTACCGGTACCGGACATACCCTGCAGAATCAGCAAGTGGGATACTGCCAATCCGGCAATGAAGCGGCGGATATCATCGATGCTGTAGTACAGCTTGAGCTTGTTTGCGGCATAGTTACGGAAATCCTCGCACATTATTTCCAGCGTGATTCCCTTTTCATAGGTACGGTATTCGAACTTTCCCTTGTTGCGATCAATGTCGCTCAGCATGCAGAAACGCTCGCCGCGAGGAGCAGTTTCCTCTTGCTTCGACTCATTTTCAACTATGGCATCCATGGTGTCGGATGCATCTGCCGGGTTGTCAGTGAGCACAGAAGTCTCCTTCTTTCCGTCGGAAAAAAGCATGGTGAAAATCATGACGGTAATAACAACCAAGAGTGTAGCGATGTAGATCATGATGGCGCAACCGGAGATCAACATCTGTGTCAAATTCGAGGCCAACTGAAACACGGATGTCCCGGAAATCATATCCATCAACGTTTGAATGTAAAACATAATTACTCCTTACAGGCTTCAGATTAGGCGATGTCGGCAGCGTACGTGCGGATCAGCTTTTGAGACATGGCTACATGTTCATCGCCGAACAAACATTCAAGAATTTCCAAAAGTCCCTTGTCGCCGGATGCGATCTTACCCGTCAAAACAGAAATCACATCGGGCAGCAGCTTGGTTGCCAAGGCGGCATCCATAGCATCCTCGGACTCATTTTCACAAGCAATATAAGCAAAGACAAAGCTTTCCAGGCACAGCCACATCTTATTGCCAAGGTGATACGGTGCTTTCTCATTGACAAACTCGGTCAACTTATCGATCTTCTTCCATGCATCCTCGTCAACGGCATAAGTAGACGCGAGCTTTTCGGTCAGATATTGCATCTGATAATAGCTGAATTTATGGAAGTGCGTAGGCTGCGCCGACGGCTTAACAGACTCGTAAGAGAAGGTATTCAGCGTGGCAACCTCGGTGACAAAGTCTGGCAATTCAGAAATCTGCTCACCGTCAACCAGATGCAAGACGAACCACAAATTCTGCGGAATGACGTACGAGGTTTCGATATGCTGATCATTCAGAACTCTGACGCTTTGATTAGACAGCGGATTTCTGATATAATTCATGTACGGCGTGAAATAGGTCATAAGATCTGCGGAATGAACGCCGCTCATCGCTGCAAAGTGTATGCTCTGCTTGGTATTGCGTGCCGCTTCAATGGCGGAGAAAACATTGGTCTTGTAGCGTTTTCCTTGCTCATCAAGGCCAAACAGGACGCGACCGGCATCGGTATAGGTCTTATCGACGGTATCCATATGCACAAGCGTATCAAAATAGTTTCCAAGCAATTGCATCAGAGCCTGGAACTCACTGCGGGACATGCCGTGAACAAGCAGCAATCTTGAGGAAGCAAGCGAAGCAAAAATCTGTTTAACAGTCGCCAAGGACATTTTCAGTCCGCTTTCTGCGGCAAACAGCATAAAGTCATTCGCTGCCGTGGCGAAGGTCTGCTCCTTGTCGATGTACATCATAAATTCTGCGTCGCCATTATCCGTTGCGTGACGATCATGCTCCTCACGCGCTTCTTCTACCATATCGAATTCCTGCACGAACATCTGATCGGCAGCATAGACAGGAAGCGTTTGTGCATCCTTGAACTGCTCCTGATTGTTTTCCTCGATGCTCTGCTCGTTCTGACGGTTCAACTGTCCCTGACGAATGGATTCGCGGATCATATAACCAACGCCGCAAATCGCAAGAATCAAGGAAAAAATATCGAAAAAGACTGCATCCACAGCTGCATAGGCGCAATACACCTGCAACGCGATTGCCAATGCCAGCGTAATGATGCCGACGATCAAATTGGAAAAGGATTTTTTCATACGTTTACGCTCTGCCTCCAAAGTATAATGATCGGTAATAATGTTGCTCACGGTCGGGAGATAATCACTCAGCACATGGTTGTCCGGCGGTAGGGCCTGTCCGCCCAAATGAATATTTTGCGTCAGGCGGATATCCTCCAGTGAGGAGCCGACGTATACGGTGTACGTTCCCTCCTCCGTGTCAAAGCCTTGCACATCGTCAAGATATATCTCGGGAGCCTTGAGAGGAAGGTCAACTGTCTTTCTCTCGCCAGGACTCAGGAAAATCTTTTGGAATGCACACAATTCTTTTTTGGGGCGGATAATATCGGAGTCTTTCAGCCCGATATAAACCTGTGCAATCTCAGCCGCTGCATGCAATCCCATATTTTGCACGGTGAAGCGCACGCGATCTGCCGTGACACTCAACTGCGAATATACAAATTTCGTATACGAGAGGCCGTGACCGAAGCAAAAGCCGGCATGCAGTCCTGCGGCATCGTAGTAGCGGTATCCGACAAACGGTCCGGTTTTCATTTCGTCGCGCAACTGACGTGTGCGTCTTGTCGTATACAGATGATCCGCATCAAAATATACGGTATTCGCCAGCTTTCCGGAGGGATTTTCTTTTCCGCTGAAAATATCCAAAAGTGCAGACAAAGAATAACGATTGCGATATGGTACCATCAGCATGGCCGCGCAGGCGTGCGGCAGACCGACATCCGGTGTATATTCCGAGGGAATAACGGCCACAACGTTGACGTTATGCTGCTGCAGCTGATCCAGAAGATGCTGCTGATTTGCCGGGATGGTGAGCTTACGGATACCGGAAATTTTGGCTTCTCTGCGCTTTCCAAAGCCGAGGAATACCAAGGCGATATCAGCGCGATGACAAAGGGTTACGGCATCGTTGAGCAGCTCCTCACTGCGATCCCGGGAGAGATCATAGCCACGAGAGTGACCGATGCAGGTGTATCCGCGTGCCACAAGCTCTGAGGTGACTGCATCGTGCGTAAAGCCGAAGTCGGCGACGTTTTCATCTGTCAGATCACCGATCAGCGCAATCTTTTTTGACTTTTTTGCCGGTAGAATGGCATATTCATTCTTCAGCAAAACGATAGATTCTGAAACAGCACGGTATTTCAGCCCATCCATCGGCTGATTTTCCGGAATCTGCACCTTCCGCTTTAATTTATGTACAAAATCCAGTAAGCGATCCAGTGCAAGATCCAGATCCTCCGGCGAGATGGCACGTCCCCGGGCGCAGGCTTCTTTCAGATCGGTCGAGGTAGCCTTGCCGTGCTCAATAGCCTTGATAATCTGATGGTATCGGGAGAGCGCCGACTCTAGCGCTTCATAAGCACCCTTGAAAAACAGCGCGTTCCTCTGCAGATACGAAACGGTATTTTGGGGAGAAACCGAGGGATAGACCATGCGGATATCACTGTCACCCGTATTTTCAGCTATGTGAGCCGCCAGTTCTGAATTGATGCTTTGGTAATTCGGCTTGGTAATATCCTCCGAGGTCATCACGGCAACACAACTGCTTTCGGTGGCTACCGACTGATACGGGCGCACGATTTTTTGATACAGCCAGTTTCTAAGCGGATGGGTATCCAGCCACTTGATGTCCTCTGCTGTCAAAGCGAACTGATCAACGCACGCCGGAAGATTCTCCTTTTCCGCAGCCTTCAGGTATGCGCGGGAAATTTCCGAAGTCAGCAGCGTATCCTCCGAGATCGATTTTTCAAAGGGATTGATCCGTAGCTTTGGTCCCGGCACTACAGCAAGATTGACCTCATCGGAGACCATGCTTTTGCAGATACCGCCGGCAACCTCCCCGATCAGCTGCATATCCCAGGAGTTTGCCAGGGTATACGCACTCGGGAACTCCTCTCCGGTATATTGCGAAATGCTTGCCGTCTTGAGGGCGGGGATTCCCAATATTTTATATTCCTTTTCCGACAAAAGATCGATATCGCAAAGAATGCGAATCTTATCTGGGTCGGAAAGTTGTTGGATAATGGAATGATATTTCAGCATAAGTTACACACTACTCCAATTGCTCAATAGCTCTAAAATACTGAACGCGATCATGACGAGAAGCAGCACGGCGGCCAGCAATGCCGAACGACCGGGACGACCGTTCGTTTTTATGCGCACCTTGACGGATTTCTTTTCATCCTCTTTCTTCTTTTCGTCCGACTCGTCTGTCTCATCGTCGTCATATCCGCGAAATTCACGGCGAGAGGGCTGCTCGACAGGCTCAGGCTCAGGTTGTACCACCGGCGGCAAAGCCTGCTTTGGAACGGGCAGATACTCGGTCACAAGCGTTTGATTGCGAATTGTGTAGCGATAATGCTCGGAAAAGACCTCGTTGATGACGATTTTGAAGTCGTTGCAATTATCATTGACGATAATTCCCTGATCCGGCGTGTACATTCCCCCAGGAGCCAGATTCATGCATTGCAGCTCGACCGGCGTCTGATCCAAAATTTGTCCGACGGCATTCATCTGGACGACGGTAAAGGCCATAGCATCGACCGTGTGGTCGAAATCATTGGAAAAACGAAGCAGAAGGCATTTTTTATTTCCTTGATGAACAAAAA
>JAFTSR010000377.1 GCA_017467225.1 Clostridia bacterium
ACTGCCGTCCCTTATGTATCCCTGCTTCTTCGCGCGTTACACACAAAAACGCTCCGCGTTTTTGCTCAATCACGCGCGGTTGTTACAGACTGCAAATTTTGCTTTCGCCGCCTCAAAAATGACGGCGAAAACGGAGGGGATTCTACGGGAAGAACATATTGAATCTAACAAATGGGGTAGGGGCCCCATATGGTCGTTGCTGTCAGCTCGGACAGAACAGAACCGCTAAAAATTCGACCAATAATTTTTCCAAAAAGTTTTTGGGAGATTCTTAAGAACCCTTTTTTCAAAAAGGGTTCTTAAGCCCGCGGAGCGAGGGGTATGGGGCAGCGCCCCATGCGCCTACTCCTTAATCAATATCCTCCTTGACCTCAGCGGGCGGGGTGTCCAGCACGGTGGGGTCATCGAAGATTTTCTTGATGTACTTGAAGGCGGAGGCGTAGTAATAGCCGTCGCAGATACGCTCGTCGGTGACGACCTTGAGGTCGATATATTTCTTTTTGACCATCTCGCCGTCGCGACCGGGCATCATGCGGAAATACTTGGTGCCGTAGGAGAGGAAGACGGGCAAATTACCGAAGTCGTAGATGTGGTGGTAGATGGGACGAATGCCCAGCGAGCCCATCGAGGTAATGATCATCGAGCCGTGGAAGGGACTCAGATCGGTCAAAAAGCGGGGCAGCCAGCCGAAATAATCCATGAAGGAAAGCAGCTTGACCGTCCAGCGGCACAAAAGACCGGGGATCATGGCCAAAACCTTGTTGAGCACGTCAAACGAGCTCTTTTCGTTCTCGTCAGCCTTGTTGGCCTCGACCACAGCGTTGAACTTCGCGTACACCTGCTCGGCGGTGTCGGTCGGCTCAAACTTGACCTTGATGCAGGTGTCCTCGCTGTCAAGGCGCATGTCCTTTTTGATGGTCATAACGAAAACGATCTCGTTACGGGCATAGATCTTCTGGCCGTTAACAAAACGGTTGATGGCGGGATACTGCGAGATGGTGCGGACGTAGGTTGCCAAAAACAGATGCAGCATGGAAAAGCCGGTCAGGCCCTCACGCACCTTCTGACGGCAGTAGCTGTCAGCGGCAGCGATCTCCAGCGAGTCGGAGAAGGTGTTGCATGCATCGGAGCGGCGCGCCATGACATAGGGCATAAATTTGGTCATCGCAGGGATGGTGCGCAGCTTGCGGCCGTCCTTGCGGTCGCCAAGTCTGCGGCGGCGCTTTTTCTTGGGCGTCGGTGTGGGAGGTGTTGCCTGCTCGGGCGTTGCCTCTACAAGGGTGGTTTGCTCTGTCATGAGTGTAGACTCCTTTTTTGTCATCAAAATCGAAAGTAAACAGTGCTTACAATCTATTATACAATATTCGTAACAAAAAATCAAGAGATTTGTCAAACTTTGTTGTCGCGCGCACCATTTTTTTTGAACTGTCTGCATAGTGGAAGCGGGTGGGGGAATAAAATGTAAACAAACTTAAAATTTTGCGCGCTGCCACGCATCATCTCTTGCTTTTTTTGCAAGAATGTGCTATACTTGCATCAGAACATCAAAGGAGAAACTGCAGATGAAACATGTAGATATTTATACGGATGGCGCCTGCCGCGGCAATCCCGGCAAGGGCGGCTGGGGCGCAATTCTGGTGTACGGCGGACGGGAAAAGGAGCTCTCGGGCGGCGAGCGTGAGACCACCAACAACCGCATGGAGCTGTCAGCCGTCATCGCGGCACTCTCGGCACTCAAGGAACCCTGCGACATCACGCTGACCAGCGATTCCAAGTACGTTGTCGATGCCGTTACCAAGGGCTGGGTCGAGTCCTGGCGCAGAAACGGCTGGAGAAAGGCGGACAAATCTCCGGCGCTCAACGTTGATCTTTGGGAGCAGCTGCTGCCGCTTTTGCAGATGCATCACGTCAACTTCGTTTGGGTGCGCGGACATAACGGCCATCCCTACAACGAGCGCTGCGACGTGCTGGCCACCACCTATGCCGATGGGCTTTGAGTCTTCACATAAAATTCATGTAATCGACTTGCACCGTACATTGACATTTTTATGGCAAAATGATATAATATGTTGTTGTAATGATAAACTAAATTCAAAGGATAGGTGATGAAATCAC
>JAFTSR010000378.1 GCA_017467225.1 Clostridia bacterium
AAAAACGGCGAAAACGGAGGGGATTTCTACGGGAAGAAATGCTGTCGGGATGTGCTGCGTTCTTCCCCTTGCGTCATCCTGAGCGGAGCGCGGCGAAGCGCGCGTAGTCGAACGGATCTCGCAACGATTTTTTTGTAGGGGCGCGCATTGCGCGTCCGTTCCGATGCGCAACAAATTATTATCGCCTATCAAATGGGGTAGGGGCCCCATATGGACGTTGCTGTCCGTTCATTTAGAAAAGAACCGCTAAAAATTCAATTCTAAAATTTCTCCAAAAGTTTTAGGAGGTCCAGGAACCTTTTTTCAAAAAGGTTCCTGGCGGGTTCAGGGAAGCGCCCTGCATGCGCGTTTATTCAACCTTAGCAATATATTCTTTCTGTGCGTCGGAGAGGGTATCGATGGTGACACCGAGGGCGCGGAGCTTAATAGCGGCGACTTCGGCGTCGATCTCGCGAGGAACGGCGTACAGGTGAGGAGTGAGCTCCTTGCCGTGCTTAGCGAGGTACTCCAGACCCTTGGCTTGGATAGCGAAGGACATATCCATGATCTCGGCGGGGTGACCGTTACCTGCGGCGAGGTTGACCAGGCGACCCTCGGCGAGCAGATTGAGCACGCGACCGTCGGGCATACGGAAGCCTTCGATGTTGGGCTTGCGCACCCAGGCCTCGGCTGCCATCTCGCGCAGCGCGACCTTATCGATCTCGACGTCAAAGTGACCGCTGTTGGCCAGCAGCACGCCGTCCTTCATGACCTCGAAGTGCTCGCGGCGGATAACGTCGGAGCAGCCGGTCAGCGTGACGAAGATATCGCCCACCTTGGCGGCCTCGTCCATCGGCAGCACGGTAAAGCCGTCCATGACCGCCTCGATGGCCTTGACGGGGTCGATCTCGGTGATGACGACCACAGCGCCCATGCCGCGTGCGCGCATGGCCAGACCCTTACCGCACCAGCCGTAGCCGGCGATGACAAAGGTCTTGCCTGCAACGATCAGGTTGGTGGCGTTCATGATACCGTCCAGGGTGGACTGGCCGGTGCCGTAGCGGTTATCGAACAGGTGCTTGCAATCGGCGTCGTTGACGTCGATCATGGGATAATTGAGCAGACCTGCGGCCTCACGGGCTTGCAGGCGGTGGATACCGGTGGTCGTTTCCTCGCAGCCGCCGATCAGATTTTTACCGTAGTCGCGGCACTCGCCGTGGAGCAGCGAGATGAGGTCGCCGCCGTCGTCGATGATGAGGTCAGGGCAGCAGGACAGTGTTGCCTTGAGGTGCTCGGTATATTCCTCGTCGGACACGCCGTGCTTGGCGTAGACGGCAAAGCCTGCGGGGTCGGCGGCCATGGCGGCAGCGACGTCGTCCTGGGTGGAGAGGGGATTACAGCCGGTCATATAGATTTCGGCGCCGCCGTCGCGCAAGACCTTAGCGAGGTAGGCGGTTTTGGCTTCGAGGTGGATGGACATCGCGATTTTGAGGCCGGCGAAGGGTTTGGTTTGCTTAAACTCGGTGCGGATCTGATTGAGGATGGGCATATAGGATGCGACCCAATCGATTTTGTCCTTGCCGGACGGGGCGAGGGAGATGTCGTGGATGATGCTCATGGGGGTGGTTCCTTTCGGTATATATGATATTTAGATTGTGCGAACATGGATTTCTAACTGTAATTGGGTTGTTGTTCATTTCTTTGGCACACGCCAAAGAAACGAACCAAAGAAAACGTGCGTAGGGGTTGCACCCCTACGTACCCTGCCGGCATCGCGTGCTACACGCAAAAAACGCTATCGCATTTTTTGCTAAACACACGCGGTTGTCACAAAGTGCAGACTTTGCTTTCGCCGCCTCAAAAAGGACGGCGAAAACGGAGGGGGTTCTACGGAAAGAAGGTTTTTTCTTGTAGGGGCGCGCATTGCGCGTCCGTTCCAATGTGAAACAAATTTGTTATTCATCTTATGGGGTAGGGGCCCCATATGGCATACCCGTTCCGTTTGGATAGAACAGAACCGTAACAGATTTAGCTAATAATTTTTTGAAAGGTTTTTGGGGGTCGAGGGGGTATTTT
>JAFTSR010000379.1 GCA_017467225.1 Clostridia bacterium
AAGAGCGGCATGAAGAAAAAGGACGCAGAGCTTGCCGTCAATTCTTTGACCGAGGCTATCGTTGAAGCCATGAAGAACGGCGAAAAGGTCCAGCTTGTTGGCTTTGGCACCTTCGAGGTTAAGACCCGCGACGCAAGAGTTGCTCGCAACCCCAAGACCGGTGAACCCATCAACGTTGCTGCAAGCAAGCACCCCGCTTTCAGTGCAAGCAAGGCACTCAAGGATCAGCTCAACTGATTTCTCGTAACCATGCGCCTGGATAAATATCTCAAGGTCTCTCGTATCATCAAGCGCCGCACAGTTGCCAACGATGCCTGTGATAATGCGCACGTAACGGCGAACGGCCGTCCTGCCAAGGCGTCGTATGATGTCAAGGTCGGCGATATTCTTGAGATTACGTTTGGTGAGAGAACCTTAAAAATTCGCGTCCTGGATGTGCAGGAGCACGTGGCCAAGGCTGCTGCTGCCGAGCTTTACGAGGTCGTGGAATAATTTGAAAAACTCCCGCATATAATCCATTTGTAAATGTGAATATATGCGGGAGGGTTATTATGAGTGAAAATCACGGTCCGCAAGAGGACAAAAACGCGCACACCTTCGAGGTCAATGAACGAGCGCACGTGGAAATTCGTGGAATGACTGAGGTCATCAGCTTCGACGAGAATGCGGTGGTGCTTGCAACCACCGGCGGTAATATGAGCATCGAGGGAAGTGGACTTCGTGTCAACATTTTGGATGTTAAGGAAGGCAGCGTCAGCGTGGACGGACACGTTGATTGCGTTTATTATTTCGATCCTACCAGTAAGCAGATTACGCGCGGTTGGTTCGGTCGCCTGTTCCATTGAGGCAGGAATATGACTGTTTCACAAGTGGCGCTGGCGGCCATGCTGCTGTCCTGCTTTTTGGGCGGTATTGCTTTGGCTCTTCTTTACGACGTTCTTCTGATCCCGCGAACCTTTCTTTGCGGCAGCTGGCTGCCATGGATCTGTGAGCTGCGTGTTCGCTGGCGACTGCCAAGTGCATTAAAACCCTGGTTGAAATTATCAAAGGTTGAGCACAACCGAGCCGATGAAAAAAACAACCGAAAAAACAAAAAATGGAAGCGAGTGTTGCCGTACATTTTGACAGCGTTTGCTGATATCGTCTTTTGCGTGATCGCAGCGGTTTTGCTGATACTACTGCTGTACGTCACCAATGATGGGGCATTTCGCTGCTCGGCGCTCTTTTCCATGCTTGGCGGTATTCTGCTCGGTCGGGCGTTACTGACGCATTGGATGGCGCTTGTCACACAGACCGTTTATACCGTGCTGCGTGCCGGACTGATCTTTCTCGTTGCTGCCTTGGCTTACCCATTGACATGGTCGGCGGTTCGTCTGTGGCTTGCCGTCGAACCGATGCGCAGACAGCTGATTTTGCGGTGGCAACAAATTAGATTGGCGAGAAAACAAAAGAAACAAAAGAAAAAGCAAGCGATGCTGTCGCAGACCTTGGAAATGACCGAGGCGATGCCTGCACGTCCGCAGCCGGACGGCAGACGCGTCTTCTGCGCAGGACGTACCAGATAGTATAAAGACGTGAAAGGGGAGGACGATAATGAAGCAATCCACGCAAAAGGGCGGCGTGAGTATGATCATGCGCATTTTCATGCTGCTGATTCTTGTGGTCAGCGCAGGCGTATTTCTGTTCAAAATGATTGACTACACCGAGCTTTTACGCGAAAAAGAACAGCTGCAGGATCAGAAACAGCAGTACGAGCAGCAGATCGAGGAATTGAATTATCGCTTGGGTTCTCCCATAGATTATGAAGATATCATCCGCCTTGCCCGAGAAAAATTGGGTCTGGCTTTCCCGGATGAAACGGTATATTATAGTGAAAAAAGCGGCAACGAATAAGAAAATCGCTGCCTGACGAGGATAAATAAACATACATGGAAAAGCAAAAAACGACCGCGTCGGCGGTCATCGCACAAAATAAAAAAGCCACGCACGAATATTTCGTCGAGGAGACCTACGAGGCCGGCATTGAGCTGTTCGGAACTGAGGTTAAAAGTATTCGCGCAGGTACGGTCAATCTCAAGGACTCTTTCTGCAGCATCGACGGCGGACAGCTTTGGGTGTATCAGATGCACATCAGTCCATATGAGCACGGTAACATTTTCAACCGTGATCCGCTGCGTCCCAAAAAGCTGTTGATGCACAAAAAGGAAATTCTCAAGCTGTTTGGCTTGGTTTCACAAAAAGGATATACGCTCATTCCGCTGCAGCTGTATTTCAAGGGCTCGCACGTCAAGGTCAAGCTCGGTCTTTGTCGCGGTAAAAAGCTGTATGACAAGCGCGATGCCGCTGCCGAGCGCGTCGCTAATCGCGATATGGATCGCAGAGTCAAGGAACAAAAATTCGACGATTGATTAAAATACAGACAGGCATCCGATCCATGTGGCGGATGCTTGTTTTTTATTGCTGTTTTTTTCGGCAAGACTTGATTTTTGCACATAAATGTGATATACTTATTACAGCGATCTTATTCGGCGCAAATTTTCAAAAGAGAGGAGTGTGATCCGGGTGGCAGAAACTCAATTTGATGCAAAAACTTCTTTTTTATCCGAAATCCATGGCTCTGAGGATGTCAAGAAATTATCCGACGAGCAGCTACCTGCGCTTTGTGACGAAATTCGCGCCAAGCTGATCACACACGTGACGCAAAACGGTGGACACTTGGCCTCCAATCTTGGTGTTGTTGAGTTGACTGTGGCCATCCATCGCGTTTTCGACTCGCTCAAGGATCATATCATTTTTGACGTCGGACATCAGAGCTATGTCCATAAAATGCTGACAGACAGAGCAGATCGCTTTGATACGCTTCGGCAGCCGGGTGGACTTTCCGGATTTCCCAAGCGTGACGAAAGTCCACATGATGCCTTTGGCACGGGGCATGCCTCGACCTCGCTGTCTGCCGGTCTCGGCTTTGCCTATGCAGACCAACAAAAGGGAAATGACAATTATACCGTTGTTGTTCTCGGCGACGGCGCCTTTACCGGCGGCATGATCCACGAGGCTCTCAATAATTGTAATAAGCGACTGAAGCTGATTCTGATTATCAACGAAAACGAAATGTCGATCTCCAAAAACATCGGACATTTTGCGCAAGCGTTGGCGCAGCTTCGTACTCGTCCCGGGTATTTGCGAACCAAAACGGTTGTCGATCGCATATTGGAGCATATTCCCTTGGTTGGAAAACCGACCAAGCGCATGATCAGCACCGTCAAAAGTGCCATGAAAGAATCACTTTACGGCAGTAACTATTTTGAAAATATGGGACTGCGCTATCTTGGCCCTGCAGACGGCAATCAGATTGCCGACGTGGAAACACTTTTGCGTCGCGCTAAGGAATGCAAGCGCTCCTGCGTGATCCACTTGAAAACGGTCAAGGGCAAGGGCTATGAGCCGGCGATGTTATCTCCCGCGCGCTATCATTCGCTGCCTCCTGCTGAAAATAGCCTCCATTCTCCCAAGCCAAGCTTGACCTTCTCACAAGCTTTCGGACAAACGCTGACAGAGCTTGCGGCCAACGATCCTACGCTGTGCGCGATCACCGCCGCCATGAAGCGGGGAACGGGTCTGAGCGGCTTTGCGGCCGAATACCCCTCGCGCCTGTATGACGTGGGTATTGCGGAGGCACACGCTGTGACCTTTGCTGCCGGTCTTTCTGCCGGTGGATACCGTCCGGTCGTTGCTATTTATTCCACCTTCCTGCAGCGTTCCTATGACAATATTTTGCATGACGTTGCTCTGCAGAATTTGCCGGTTACCTTCTGCATTGACCGCGCCGGCCTCAATGCTGCCGACGGTCCGACGCATCACGGTATTTTCGACGTTTCCTTTTTGATGCAAACACCAACCATGCAGCTGTACGAGCCGATCAACACGCAGCGCTTGCGTGAGTTGATGACGGCGATTTTGTCAGAGCCGGCAACCTCTCCAGTTGCCATCCGCTACCCCAGCGGCGTGGATCATCCGCTCCTGAATGCTCATTTTTCGCCCGAGAAGCGTTTCCCCTTCGCAGAGGGCTCCTATTCCGACTTTGATCCTGCCCAGCCGCCAAGCACGCTTATTTTGACCTACGGACGCATCTGCAGTCAGGCAATCCTTGCGAAGGAGCGCTATGAGCATCCTTCACAGGTAGGCATCGTATGCGTAGAGCAGCTGCAGCCGCATACGGCACTGTTGGAGCAGTTGACCACCCTTTTGAAGCGTCCCGACGCACCGGAAAAATTGATCCTTTTAGAGGAAGGTATCTGGCGCGGCGGCTTTGCCATGAACGTTGTCAGTGAGCTGCAGGAGTGCGTACCGCCGGCCCAAATGCCGCGCATTCATACGCTGGCGATCCGAGACCATTTCTGTGCACAGACTAAGGATGGCTCTATTTATGCCGCGGCTGGATTGGATGCACAACACATCATGAACCTCTTACATGGAGACTGAAGCTATGTTTACAAAGCAGCGATTAAAGCAACAAATTGAAAGCATGGGAATTTTGCCGACGGATACGGTGCTGATCCATACCTCTTTGCGTGCCATTGGCCAGGTAGAGGACGGTGCGGACGGGGTCATAGACGCCTTCTGTGAATATTTGCAGGACGGACTGTTTCTGGTTCCGACGCACACATGGTCAAGCGTCGGTCCGAAAGCACCGCTTTACGATGTAGAAACGACGGTTCCGTGCATCGGCACGTTGCCACGAGTTGCGGCGTTCCGTGCTGACGGCGTTCGCTCGCTGCATCCGACCCATTCCGTTTGGGCGCATGGTAAGGATGCCGCCGCATTTGTGGCCGGTGAGCAGTTAGCACAAACGCCATGCCCACCCGGATTTTTGTGGGATCGCCTGGCAAAGAGAGGCGCTAAAATTCTGTTGCTTGGTGTTGGATTGGATAAAAATACCTTTATCCACGCTATTGATGAGGTTGCCGATCTGCCTGACCGCCTTTCTCTGCATCCTTATGATGTGACTATCCGTGATGAGAAGGGAAATGAAATCACGCATCCCTTCCGCGGACATGCCTGCAGCCGAAGCAATGATGTCTCTCGCCAGTTTGTGAATTTTGAGACAGCGTTACGCGACTGTGGCGCCATGCTGTACGGTACCTTCGGAAATGCGCAGGTGCGTATTGTGGATGCCCGTGCATGCCGTGACGTCATTCTCAAAATCTATTCACGTGCGACTGAGGATCTTTGCATACAGATGCAACAGATCCCACCGTATCTATATCAGTAAAAACAAAAAGCAGGACGCTGCTGTGGTGTACACAGTTCGTCCTGTTTTTATTCAGTTCTCGTTGGTATGAAGAAAGCTTTTCAGCTTTTCGAAGGAAGTGTCGCTGATCACGTGCTCAATGCGGCAGGCATCCTCTGAAGCCGTTTCCTCATCCACCCCGATCTTTTTCAGAAAACCGGAAAGCACGCGATGACGCTCCAAAATCTTGGCAGCGGTTTCCTCACCCTGCTTGGTCAGAAGGATGCAACCATTTTCGTCAATGACAATGTTGCCATTCTTCTTAAGAAGACCCATGGCGCGGCTGACACTTGGCTTGGAATATCCGGTGTGATGCACAACGTCAATCGCGCGAGGCGCCCCTTGCTTTTGGGAAAGAACCAAAATACTTTCCAGATACATTTCTGCAGATTCCGTATTCCGCATCCGCAAACCTCCGTATGATATCAATAAATCAGGTTAATGCTCCTTGAGAGAATCCATCAGCTTTTGCATATCCGGACGACGCATCAGCGGTGCGTACAGATGTGCGCAGGTCTCCTCAAGATATGTCATCTGGCTTTCTACCTTCTTCTCGTGTCCTGCGCGTCCGCGATCAGCACGGCTGACGGTATATCCGCGCAAAAGCGGCGTGGTGTAGGTGTACTCCTCAGGCAGAGCATCATAAGATTTAGCATGAGTGAAGGCCAGTTGCAGCTGATCCATGGCAGCGTCGGGATTTTCGGTCATAACGTAGCGATTGGCAAGCCAGAAACAGAAATCACTCATATGATAGTGGAAGAAGCCGAAATCACCGTCGGGAATCAATTGCTCGATCACGCCGATGGCGCGGCGCAGATATCCCAGCTGATCAACACGGTTGAAGGAGGTGTCCTCCAGAGCAATATGACGGATCTGAATCAAAAGATTTTCCAGCGTCTCAGCCAAGGCGCAGCGGCTGTGAGTCAAACGAATGTCGCTGCCCGATTCAAAGAGCATGGAGATCATCTGATGCTTGGTCTGAAAGGCAGAAGGGAAGCCGGAAAGCACGGCGACCGCCTGCTCGTCCTCGTTGTCAAGATAATGCAGCTGAGACAAAAGATCCATGGCATAATAACGGATGGATTCAATGCCGCATTCCTCTAAAATGTGACGGCAAGCGCGCTGCAGCTCCAGCTTGTGCGCGGCAAAGCCGTCCTCAACAGCGGGATCAGCACACAAATATTCGGTGTACAGCTTGATGATACGGAAATCGTCCGGGTACTCCGTATAGGCCTTTTTGACCAGCGCATATTTGGCCGCTACGTCATCGGTAGCGTCCAGAGCGGTATATTCCTTTAAGTAGCCCTCAATGTCAGACTCGCGGCGAGCAACGGTAACGCCGAGAATTTCATCCGCCGATACACGGAAAAAATTTGCCATGGGAACGATCATGGAAATATCAGGCAAGGAATCACCGCGCTCCCATTTGCTGACTGCCTGGCAGGAAAGTCCCAAATGAAGTGCCAATGCCTCTTGCGTGATTTTACGCTCGCGACGCAGCTTTTTAATATTCTCACCGATTACTGTACTCATAATATCATCCTCCACTATGTCAATTCCTCGGATGCGATATCCGGCGGAAGACACTCAAAAAATAGCTCATATATTAGTATAACAGATTTTTGAAAATTTGCAAGCACTTTTGATAAATTTTTTCATAATTTGCCGCCTTTTTTACAAATTTCTTCAAAAATCAGACAAAAGCGGGTAAGTCAATCTGACTCACCCGCTGTCTTTGATCCGTGAATGACTATGCAATGATAGCCTTGATCTGCATAAGAAATTTCTGCCGTATCCCCACAGGATAGCTCTCCGCGAAGCAGCATCCCGGCCAAAAGGTTTTCGATCTTCTCGGTGATGGTACGGCGCAGGGGACGCGCTCCGACACCGCGCTCGCCTTCTTCCCGGCAAAGCGCAAGTATGGCACCATCATCAACTGTCAGCGTAATTCCCATCTCACAAAGGCGCGCCGCTGTTTTTTGCAGCAAAAGAGAAGCAATTTTTGTAAGATGCTGCTCTTGCAGAGGAGAAAACCATATGATTCCATCCAGGCGATTGAGCAGCTCCGGGCGAAACACACTGCGCAGATGCTGCTCACGTTTCTCTTGCTTTTGCTGTTGCATAGATTCCTCTGCCGTCAAGGAAGAAAATCCGCTGCGATGCGCACTTCCAACCATCCCCTCACCGATATTGGAGGTCAGAATCAGAATGGTATTTTTGAAATCGACCGATCGACCGGATGAATCGCTCAGCACGCCGTCCTCCAGAATCTGCAGCAGTAGATGATAAACGTCGCCGTGTGCTTTTTCGATTTCATCAAACAGTACAACGCTGTACGGGCGACGACGAACACGCTCGGTCAGTTGACCGCCTTCCTCAAAGCCAATGTAACCTGGAGGAGAACCGATTAAACGGGAGACGCTGTGCCGCTCGGTATATTCGGACATATCCAGCCGAATTAAGGCATCACTTGTATCAAACAGCTCTTGTGCCAGTACGCGGCAAAGCTCTGTTTTTCCAACGCCGCTGCTGCCTGCAAACATAAAGGAGCAGATTGGACGGTTGGGATCACGAATGCCGCTTTGATTGCGCCGGATGGCACGGCACAGAACACCAATGGCTTCCGTTTGTCCTATGACGCGCTCATTAAGCCGGTTTTCCAGCGAAAGTAGCATTTGCTCGTGCTCCGTACCGTTAGCTTTGATGGGAGTGCCTACGCGATTGGCAAGCAGCTCGGCTATATGCTCACGGCTCAGCACCGGCATCCTTCCGCTTTGCTCTTGTTCCCAACGCGCGCGAACAGCGCTTTCGCTTTCCCGTAGTGCCAAGCATTGATCGCGCAGCTTGGCTGCTTGCTCAAAATCCTGTCGCAGAATCGCGGTTTCCTTATCAAGCTCTGCAGCCTCCAGCTGTTCACGGCAGTAGAGTAAGGTCTCCGGTTCCTCCTTGGTTCGAATGCGAAGCATGGCACAGCCTTCGTCAAGCAAGTCAATCGCCTTATCGGGCAGATTGCGATCCGGGATGTACCGCATGGACAGATCAACTGCTGCAACGATCGCATCTCTTGAAATTTCGATCTGATGAAATTCACACGCTGGTCGGTGCCGGAGCCGCAGAGGGTGCCATCGATGCCGCGAACATGATCAAGCCGGCGCTTGCTCGCGGAGAGCTGCGTCTGATCGGTGCCACCACGCATCAAGAATATCACCGCTATATTGAAAAGGACGCGGCTCTGGAGCGTCGCTTACAGCAGATTGAAATTTTGCCTCCCTACCGCGACACTTGTATTTATATTTTAGAAGGTCGT
>JAFTSR010000380.1 GCA_017467225.1 Clostridia bacterium
CAAGGTGGAGTACCGCGCGGCGGTAACTCCCTCGACCGTTTACAGCGTCGATATTCGTTGGGGCTCGATGGCGTTTGTTTATACCGCCGGCTCGGTCGGCACCTGGAACCCCAACACGCACGCTTATGAGGGTCAAACCTCCGGCGCATGGACGTGTGCGCAGGGTGCCAACGTTGTGACCATAATCAACCACTCCAACACCGCGCTGACGGCCAAGCTTACCTACCAGCCTTTGGCCAATTACACCGCGGTGCAGGGCGCGTTCAACAACACCTCGCTGCCGCTGGCCAGCGCGGTCGGCACCTCGCAAGCAAATGCGCCTACTGTCACCGGAACTCTGACGCTGCAGGGAGATTTGAACAGCAGCTCGGACGGTCAGCTCGTCGTCGGTAAGGTCAGCGTGGCGTTTGAGTGAGAAACGCTGTGATAGCAAGTACATATGTTTTCAAGCCACCCTTTGCTTTTGTAATGGGTGGCTTTTCTTACAGGAAATTCCTTCCGATTTACCATAATTTACATATTTTATTTTTAATGGAAACGGTTTACATTTTTCGACATGTATGGTATAATGGGTGTACGCTCCGGGCAGGCTTGTGCTGCCAAAGGAGAAAAATTCTTGAAAGAGAGGAAGTATTCAAATGAAATTTGGGAGAAAAACATCAATGGGGGGCAAGCTTTTGCGCATCGGGTGCGGTGTCGCTGCGGCGACGATGCTTTTGGGAGGCTCTTTGTCGGCCTCGGCGCTCTCGCCTGCCTTTACGGTCAACAGCCGTGCGTTTGACGGCTGCCGCTATCATCTCAATTTGAACTGTCTGGAGTTGACGGGCGATGCGCGGACGGACATCGTCATGATCGCCATGAGTCAGCTCGGTTATCACGAGGGCAACACCTCGGCACAGACGCACGGTGAGAACAAGGGCGGCGGTGGAAACTTTGTCGAGTACAACTACCGCTACGGCGCGGTCGATCAGGAGGGCAACGGACAAAAAACATACGGCTACCCTTGGTGCGCGTCGTTTGTGACCTACTGCGCACGGACGGCCGGGATCGATGAGGGCATTGTCCCAAGCTCGGTCAACTGCGCGCGATGGGTCAATCTGTTCAGCTCGATGGGCTGCTATCATCAGCGCGGCGACGGCTACATACCCCAAAAGGGCGATTTAGTCTTCTTCCGCAGCGCGGGCTCGCCCAAGTTATCCACCCACGTGGGGATTGTGCGCTACACCTACGGCACGACGGTTTACACCATCGAGGGCAATCTGCACGACGAGGTGGCGCTGGCGGCGTACGATATGAGCGACGGTTACATGATCGGCTTTGCCACGCCGCACTACCGCGAGAACCGCTCGACGGCGTTTACCTACCTTTTGGACGCTTATGATGAAGGAAATTACATCATTGCCGCGCAGAATTTGCCCGTTTTCAGTGGAATCGGGTGTGGGAAGCAGACGTTTACTTTACATCGGGGGGATTTGATGCATATTTACGAGTCAAAAGGCATGTGGGGACGGACGGACTACGGATGGATTCACATGCCGGATACGCAGCCGGTGGATGTGAGGTGAGGCTTTGTTGCCTATTTCTTTGGTTCACCCCAAAGAAATAGGCGAAAGAAAACGTGCGAAGGGGGCTCCAAGCCCCCTTTCGATACCCCTGGGTTGTGCGCACTCTGCACGTATGGGCCGAAAGTTGTCAGGGAGGCTGCTTCGCAGAAGCCGCGATGTTTGGCGGTTTCGCTTGCGAAATGACGCCGTCAAGGCGTCAAGACAAACTCGCTGTTTCGACGCAGTCGAAACATTGCTTCGCTGCTATCCCTTGGTGCAGAGAAAACGTCAACCCCCGTAGGGGCGATCGTTTCGGCGTAGCCGAAACATTTGGCCAGCCCGTTCCAATGAAAACAATTTTTAGCTATCAAATGGGGCAGGGGCCCCATGGATACGTTGCAGTCGGTATGGAATAGCTGATGAAGCAAAAAAATAGCATTAAATTTTTTCAAAAGTTTTTGGGAGATTCTTAAGGATTCGGCCTTGCCGAATCATCCCTTTCTTTCAAAAAGGGTTCTTAAGCCCGCGGAGCGAACTTTCCCCTTGACGAACGCCCGAAAATCTGTTATACTATAAGGCAGAGAGGACGGTGAGGACATGGTAGAGACGAGTGTTGGCGCGCTGTACGGCGTGGGCGCGGCGCGGATGCGTGCATTTGCCAAGCTGGGCGTGCACACGGTGGAGGATCTGCTCCATCATTATCCGCGCGCGTATGAGTACCGCGGCGACGTCAAGCTGCTGCGCGACTGCAGCGCTGAGGGAAAAAGCGCGGTCATTCTGACCGTCGCTACCGCGCCGCGCGTCCATATGATCAAGCGCGGCATGTCGCTGCTCAAATTCCGCGCCACCGAGGACGGTACGGGTGACGTGTGCGAAATCACCTATTTTAATCAAAACTATCTCAAGGATGCTTTTTCGGTCGGCATGTGTTGCCGCTTTTTCGGCAAGGTCGAGAAAAAAGGCGGCTATACCATGGGCTCACCGGCATATGAGGAAATTGTCGAGGGGCACGAGGACGAGCTGCCGCCGCTTTTGCCGGTCTATCCTGCAACCGAGGGACTGTCGCAAAAGCAGATTGCCGCATCGGCGCAAATGGCCCTGCGCATGGCGCTGACCGACGCTGAGGCGATGGCCGATCCGCTGCCCGAGGCGCTGCGCCACGAGCGCGGCTTGTGCCTGTATTCCTACGCGCTGCGCAACATCCACCGCCCGACCGACACGCAAGCGCTGGCGGCCGCCAAAAAGCGGCTGGTCTATGACGAGCTATATCTGTTCGCGCTGGGACTGGCAACCACGCGCAGCCATACCAAGAGCGCCACGGCACCGGCATGCACCAAGGCGGATATCTCGCCCTTGACGGCGCTTTTGCCCTACACACTGACGGGTGCGCAGAGCCGCGCCATTGAGGAGATCCGTCGCGAGATGATGACCGACGTGCCCATGAGCCGGATGCTTGTGGGAGACGTTGGCTGCGGCAAAACGGTCTGCGCTGCGGCGGCCATGCTGTTTGCCGTGCAGAGCGGTTATCAGGCGGCGCTGATGGCACCGACCGAAATTCTGGCGCGGCAGCATTATGCCGAGCTGTCCGAGCTGTTTGCCAAATTGAACATTTCCTGCGCGCTGCTGATCGGCGCGACGACGGCCGCCAAAAAGCGGGACATCCGCGCGGCGCTGGCATCGGGTGCGCTTGACGTGGTCATCGGCACGCAGGCGCTGCTATCCGACGGCGTGGAGTTTGCCAACTCCGCCTTGATGGTGACCGACGAGCAGCATCGCTTTGGCGTCGGTCAGAGGGCGACGCTGTCCGAAAAGAACCGCTATGCGCATCTTTTGGTCATGAGCGCCACGCCCATTCCGCGCTCGTTGGCGCTCGGTCTGTATGGAGATCTGGACATTTCCCGTATTGACGAGATGCCGCCCGGGCGACAGGTGGTGGACACCTTTGTCGTTGACGAAAGCTATCGCGCGCGGCTGAATGCTTTTATTGCCAAGCAGGTAGCCGCAGGTGGGCAGGTCTACGTGGTTTGCCCGGCGATCGAGGAGCGCGAGGCTGTGGCGGACGATATGGAGGCAGACGTCTATCTGGAGGATATTTCGCTGCGAGAGTCGGTACATCCCGTACCTGCCGATGACCGCCCACCGCTCAAAAATGCCATGGCGCACACCGAATATCTACGTGACGCGCTGCCCGATATTCCCGTTGCCTGCCTGCACGGTAAGATGAAGGCAGCGGAAAAGGAGGCGATCATGCAGGCCTTTGTGCGCGGCGCGACCAAGGTTCTGGTCTCAACCACTGTCATCGAGGTTGGCGTCAACGTACCCAGCGCAACCTTGATGATCGTCGAGAACGCCGAGCGGTTCGGTCTTTCGCAGCTGCACCAGCTGCGCGGCCGCGTAGGACGTGGCAAGGCAAAGAGCTACTGCGTGCTGGTCGGCGGTGAGCGGCTGGGCGAGACTGCCAAGCAGAGATTGCAGGTTATGCACACCCAGCATGATGG
>JAFTSR010000381.1 GCA_017467225.1 Clostridia bacterium
ATTTCTGCCCTCTCACCCGCCCAGGGCGGGAGCTCTCCCGAAGGGAGAGCCTTTTTGTTAACTTAATGATACTGAACCCTCCCCCCGAGGGCTTTTTTTCGTTGCCTCCTTCACCGCTCAAATCCTCCCCCCGCGTTGCCCGTCGATTTTCAGCACGATGGAGATAAGTCGTACGACACACACCCCGATGCCCTTCAGCCCGATCAAAGCAAGCACGATCGATCCTTGCCCGACCCTGTCCGACACGACTTTATTATATATTCCAAATTATATACTACCCTATCATATATCTCCCTATCATATCTTACCTTCCACGACCGAAGGAGAAAACAACCACAGAAAAATCCCAAAACCGACACATAAAAACCCAAAAAGACGGTTGAAATTTTCAACAGGATATGGTATACTATTGTTGTCATCAATATTTCTATCTTCTTATATGAGGTTAGCCATGAAAGAGCTTCTGAAAAACGGCCGCGTCATCAACGTTTTCACCGGCCTGATCGATACCGCCGACGTCCTTTTGGAAAACGGTTGCATCATCGGCGTCGACCACTACGACGAAAAGGATGCCGACATCGTCCGCGACGTCAGCGGAAAATACATCTGTCCCGGTCTTGTCGACGGTCATATCCATATCGAAAGCACTACCCTTACCCCCGCCGAGTTTGCCCGTACCGTCGTCCCCCACGGTACCACAGCTGTCCTTGCCGATCCCCATGAGATCGCCAACGTCTGCGGCGGGGAAGGCATCGACTATATGCTCGCCGCCAGCGAAGGCCTGCCGCTCTCGGTTTATATCGCGCTGCCCTCCTGCGTCCCCGCCACGCCCTTTTGCGAGTCGGGCGCCGAGCTGCGCGCGGCCGATCTTTCCCGCTTTTACGACCATCCGCGCGTCCTGTCGCTGGGTGAGGTCATGAACTACGTCGGCGTATTGCAGGGAGACCCTGATCTTTTGCAAAAGATCAGCGACGCAAAGGCGCATGGGAAGGTCATCAACGGACACGCGCCGCGTCTGTCCGGCTCGGCGCTGGACGCCTATATCGCCCGTGGCATCGGCGACGATCACGAATGCACCTCGCCAAAGGAGGCCATGGAGCGCATCCGCAAGGGCCAGTGGCTGATGATCCGCCAGGGCGCACACTCCCACCACCTGCGCGCGCTGTTGCCGCTGTTTGACATGCCCTGGGCATCCCGGTGCCTCTTGGTCACCGATGACAAGCACCCCGCAGAGCTTCTGCGTGACGGCCATCTGGACGACATGATCCGCGTGGTGGCCAGGGAAGGGAAGGACCCCGTCACCGCCATCCGCATGGCGACGCTGTGGGCCGCCCAGGCGCTTGGGCTTTCCCGTGTCGGTGCCATCGCGCCCGGCTACCGCGCCGATCTTCTGGTCATCAACGACCCGGCGGCGTTTGTGGTCGAGGCGGTATATCATGGCGGTGTGCGCGTGGCCGAGAACGGTGTCGCGCTGCCCTTTGACCAGCCTGCCGTCCCGGCGGAGCTGCAGGACAAGGTGATGCACTCCTTCCACCTGCCGCCGCTGCAGCCCGGGGATTTTGCCTTTGCGGCCACGGACGGCTATTGTGGAAAAAAGCGCAGCCGCGTTATCTCGCTGATCCCAGGCGAGCTTCTGACCGAGGAATGGGTGACCGAGATTGATTATGACGCCGATGGCGGCGTGGACGTCGCGCGCGACGTTCTCAAAATGGCGGTCATCGAGCGGCACGGCCGCACCGGCCACCGCAGCCTTGGCTGGATCAAAGGCGTCGGCCTGCGTCGCGGTGCCATTGCCTCCTCGGTGTCGCACGACTCGCATAATCTGGTCGTCATCGGCTGCAACGACGACGATATGGCGTGCGCGGCCAACTGCGTCTGTCAGATGGGCGGCGGATACGCCGTCGTCGACGGCGGACAGGTGCTCTGCCGGATGCCCTTGCCCGTGGCAGGACTGATGAGCACCGAGCCGGCGGACATCGTCGCGCAGCAGAACGATCAGATTTACCGCGCCATGCAGCAGCTGGGCGTGCCTAAGGAGAGCAATCCCCTGATGGCCATGGCCTTCGCCGCCTTGCCTGTCATTCCGCACCTCAAGCTCACCACCACCGGCCTTGTCAACGGTGATACCTTCGAGCACGTCAGTGTGCTGGCGTGAGGCATTGCCTCCGACGGGCAGGGCGGCGAGCAGGGCGCTGCCCTGCACCCGCGAGGGGGATTTTTGGAAAAAATCCCCCTCGACCCCTACAACTTTTTGGAAATTTTTCGGCTAAAGTTTTTGCTTTAGCAGCTGTTTCACGCCGACTGCAACGTCCATATGGGGCCCCTACCCCATAAGATTGAGAAAAAATTGTTTCGCGTTGGAACGGGCGACTAATGGTCGCCCCTACAAGAAAAAGACCCTTCTTTCCGTAGAAATATCTCCGTTTTCGCCGTCCTTTTTGAGGCGGCGAAAGCAAGGTCTGTACTCTGTGACAGCCGCGTGCGTTTAGCAAAAAATGCGAAAGCGTTTTTTGCGTGTAGCACGCGACCACCAACGGGATACGTAAGGGCAGAGCCCTTACGCGCGTTTTCTTTGGTTCGTTTCTTTGACGCGTGTCAAAGAAATGAACAACAAAACTAATTACCGTTAGAAATCTTTGTTCGCACTTTCTATACCCCCACAATCCCCCTACCACAGGAGACCCACCTATGAACACCATGTTTGAAAGCATCTTCCCCACCGCCACCACCTCCACCATCTCCGTCGCCGACTTCCTCATCTGCGTCGGCGCATCCTTGGTGCTTGGCGTCCTGATCACCCTTTGCTATATGTTCCGCGCACGCTATACCAAAAGCTTTGTCGTCACCCTGGCGACTCTGCCTGCCGTCGTTTGCGTCGTCATTATGATGGTCAACGGCAATATCGGTGCCGGCGTTGCCGTGGCAGGCGCCTTCAGCCTTGTGCGCTTCCGCTCGCTGCCCGGTACGGCCAAGGATATCGGCATGCTGTTTTTGGCTATGGGCGTCGGCCTGATCGCCGGCATGGGCTATATCGGCTACGCGGCACTGTTTACCGTCGTTCTTTGCGCGGTGCATCTTCTCTATACCCTCTTGCGCTTCGGCGGCGAGAAGAAAATGCGCTGCTATAAGTCCTTCCGCATCACTATTCCCGAGGATCTGGACTATACCGGCGTGTTTGAGGAGATCTTTGCAAGGTACACCTCCTCGTGCGAGCTGGTGCAGGTCAAGACCACCAACATGGGCAGTATGTTCCGCCTGACGTATGATGTTGTGCTGCGCGACCCGACCAAGGAAAAGGAGCTGATCGACCAGCTGCGCTGCAGAAACGGAAATCTGGAGATCAACGTCTGTAAGCAGGCGAGCGGGGAGACGCAGCTGTAAAGATGAGTTAGAGAGTGCGAACAAAGCACCCTATCTCTAATTGATTTGTTGTTCATTTTTTGTCGCGCGACAAAGAAAACGCTGTTACGGCTGCGCCGAACCCCCCCGCCCTACAAGAAAAAACCGTTGCGAGATCCGTTCGACTCCGCGCGCTGCGCCGCGCTCCGCTCAGGATGACGCAAGGGGAAGAACGCAGCACATCCCGACAGCATTTCTTCCCGTAGAAACTCCCTCCGTTTTCGCCGTCCTATCGAGTTCATCTTTTCTTCCCGTAGTAATATCTTCGTTTTCGCCGTCCTCTTTGAGGCGGCGAAAGCAAAATCTGCAGTCTGTGACAGCCGCGTGCGTTTGAGCAAAAA
>JAFTSR010000382.1 GCA_017467225.1 Clostridia bacterium
AGATCACCAATGAATATATCAGCGTGGACCAGGGCTACAGCAACACGCTGCGCGCCAACCACAGCACCGGCGACGACCGCTTCCAGGTCATCACGCAGCGCTCCTATGAGATCAAGGCGCTGGTCATGGAGGGTCTGATGTCCAATATGTTCGACCTTCCCAATCTGCATACCGACATGCCCTGGTGGAATCAGGACTCGGTCAGCGCCTTCACGCTGGGCTCGACGCTGTTCTTCGCAGCGCCCGAAATGCTGCTGCGCGACAAGGCCGCAACCGCCTGCGTCTACTATAACGCCAAGGTGGCAACCGACAACAATATTCCCGATCTTTATGAGATGGTCAACGACGGCGACTGGACGTTTGAGGAATTTGTTTCCTTGATTGAGGATGTCGCTACCAGTCTGGACGGCGACGACGTTATGAACTCGCACGATGACCTGTGGGGCTCCACCAGCGGTCTGGCACAGCCTTATCTGATCTACGGCGGTGCCGGCATGAAATACGCTCACACCGACGAGGACGGTTACCTGGTCTACGACTTCGGCGAGGACGAAAACACCATTCTCCATCTGCAGGACGTCTACGAGCGCTACGTCTTCAACGACGCGGTTCCGCTCAGGGAAAGCTCTGCCACCTTCAGCCCGCCTGCCGGCTTCAATATGTTCATGTCCAACCTTGCCCTGTTTGAGCCGGGTCTTGTCAAGGGGCTTCTGACCTATCGCGAGATGGAGAGTAATTTCGGTGTGCTGCCTACGCCCAAGATGGACGAATATCAGGAAGATTATTATTCGCTGGTCTGGGTGCACCAGGACTGTGTGCTGGGTGTTCCCTCTATTGTCATGGATAAGGATATGGTCACCGTTGTGCTGGAGCACATGAACTATCTGTCCTACTATGATGTCTATCCCGTGTTCTACGACACCATCATCCTTGGCCGCTCTCCGCGTGATCAACAGTCACGTGAGATGCTGGAGCTGGTCTTCCGAACCCGCCTGTACGATCCGGGTCTTTTCTGGGATCACGGTCAGGGTGAGAGCGGTCTGCACGGCAACAACGGCTTCCGCGGTATTCCCAATCGCGGCCAGTTCAACATCGCCTCGATCTTTGCCAGCTACGAAAAGGTCATTGATCTGAATTTTGAAAAGCTCAATGAATTTATCGACGATCTGTCCTGATCGCCTCACATAAAAGTGCAAGGGGACTGTGCGCAGTCTCCTTTGCTTTTTTGTGAAAAATATTGGTTTGATATTGACAACAAATGAGCAATATGATATAATGAGACGAACGCGCATATGCCGCGCACATATTTACATAACATGGAGGAAATATGAAAAGCATGAAGCAATGGCTCTCCCTTGTTCTGGCAATGCTGATGGTATTCGGTATGATGGCTATGGTCTCCTGCGCTGACGAGCAGGAACAGCCCGACGAAGAGCAAACCCCCGGCGACGAGCAGACGCCTGAGGAGCCTGAGGAACCCGAAGTGGTCAGACTGCCCTTGGAGCTGCCCGATACCACCTATAACGGCAAGGAGATTCACTTCCTTTCTTGGTCCTGCGGCGGTCAGGATCAGGCCGGCATGAGCTGGATTCCGTGGGAGGAGATCGATGTTCCCGACTACGACGGTGACCCCATCAACAAGGCAATTTACGACAGAAACGGTACCGTTGAGGAGAAACTCAACGTCACCATTTCCAGCGAGTATATCAGCGTAGACCAGGGCTACGTTTCCACGCTGCGTAACAACCACACCAGCGGCGACGACGCTTACCAGGTTGCAACCTCCCGTTCCTATGAGATCAAAACCATGGTATTGGAGAACTTGATGTACAACATGTACGAGCTGAGCGAGCTGCACACCGACATGCCCTGGTGGAACCAGGACTCTGTCCGCTCCTTCACGCTGGGCTCCACGCTGTATTTCGCAGCGCCCGAGATGCTGCTGCGCGATAAGGGTGCAACTGCAGCGATGTACTACAACGCAACCGTTGCTACCAACAAGGGCGTTGACGGTCTGTACGAAACCGTTAAGAACGGTGATTGGACGTTCGAGGAGTACGTTTCCATCTGTGAGGACGTCGCTGCCAGCATGGACGGCGATGACATGATGAACTCCGCCAACGACGTTTGGGGCGCTCACGTCTCCGATGACGCTGTCTTCTTCCTGTTCGGCGGCGCTAACATGAAGTTCGCACATATCGACGATGACGGTTACATCGCATACGACTTCGGTAGCGAGGAGAGCATTCTGTTCATGCAGGATATCTTTGACCTGGTCATCTACACCGACTACTGCGCACACGACAAGGTGGTTGACCTGTCCGACTCCACGACCGGTATCTTCAAGTCCGACAACGCGCTGTTCGAGTTTGAGATGGTCAAGTCCATCACCCGTCTGCGCGACATGGAGAGCGATTTTGGTGTTTTGCCCGTTCCGAAGTACGATAGCTACCAGGAGAACTACGCTTCTCTGGTTTGGGTACACCATGACTGCGTGCTGGGTCTGCCTGCCGTCGTTCAGGATGCTGATGCCGTGGCTGCTACGCTGGAGTACATGAGCTACCTGTCCTACTACGACATTTACCCTGTCTTCTACGACACCGTCATTATGGGTAAGTCCACGCGTGACGAGCAGTCCAAGGAAATGCTCAAGATCGTCTTTGAGACCCGTCTGTTTGACCCCGGTCAGTACTGGGATAACGGCGAAGGCGCAACCGGTGTCCAGGGCGCATACCTGCGTCTGGCACAGACCGGCAACAGCAATATCGCCTCCATTTGGGGACAATATGAAAAGGCTGTCGAGACCAGTTTCGGTAAGCTGAACGACCTGATCGACGAGTTGGGTTGATCATAAAGTAAATATTATGCGAGGGGAAACTTTGGTGTACAAAAGTTTCCCCTCGCGCTCCCCTTCAAAAAACTACCAAAAGTAAAGGACAGAGAATTTCAAAGCTCTCTGTCCTTTTTTGTGTGACGTGCGATTTTACTTGCTGATCTCTGCGCTGATGCGATCGTAGATGGTCTTGAGCTGCTGCTCATCCTCCGCCCCCAGCACGATCTTCCGCGCGCCAACGGTCAGTACGATGCAGGGCTGATCCGCGCCGTAGGTGTATCGGATGTACTGGCCGAACTCGTCATTGTAAAAGCTACCCAAAAGCATATTTGCCGAGCCATAGCCGGCAATGCGCTTGCCATCCACACCGTCTGCCCGGTATTCCACGGCTTCGATATCCTGATACTGCAGCTGCAGATCCTCCCAGAAGGTCGCATGCACCTTGAGCGAGGTCTCCTCCAGCGTTGTTTCGATATTGCCGCCAAACATGATGATGGGCAAAACGATAACAAGAACAACAGCCATGACGATGGTAACCGCCAGAGCAGCCTTTTTGTTTTTCACCAGCTCACCGTAAGCCACCTGGCAGCTTTCCTTTGTAATGACACCGGCCGCCAGCTGCTTTCTGTAAAAGCAATACGAATAGATCACAGGCACTCCTGCGGCCATAAAAATGATGCAAAGCGCGATATACGGAAACGCCGCTCCCGGCAGAAAGATCGCCAGAAGGCTCGCAATACCCGTGGCGACGTACACCTTGCCTGCAAAGCGATGCGTTGCCTGCCAGTTTTCGTTGCTCGACAGCGCCCATCTGACCTTGATGCCCATGGTGACATTCCGCGTGGTTTTGGGCAAATAATTACCGATCACGATAAAGGTAATACCGATCACACCCATGATCCACGCATAGATATGATTGGTGTAGCCAAGGGCGGCTGAAAAGATGGTACCGCACGAAATCAGCGAAATGCAGGGCATGATCCAGTAGGTGATCTCCATCAGCTTTTTATTTTGCGCCGCATTCTTGTCGAGCACGGTACTCAAAACAAGGCATAGCCAATGGACGGCAACAAGAATGGGCGGCAGGATCAAAAAGATCTCGGATGCGGCCATAAAGCCGTCCGCCTCCCCGGAAATTCCCCAGTGAACCGCGATCCTCTCGGGCAAAACGCCGGCAAAAGCACCCAGCAGCATAGGCAAAAGCGTCACGATCGACGAGGCAATCAGTCTCCACTTGTTATTTTTCATCATGTTGATTCTCTCCTTTCAAATCCACGATCCACAAAAGGATCTCCTCCAAAACCGAAGCATTGAGCTCGTAATAAATAAATTTTCCTTCGCGCTGATCCCGTATCAGATCCGCCTCCTTCAAAACCGACAGATGCCTGGAGATGGCAGCACCCGTCACGTCGAAATGATCGGTGATCTCGCCCGCTGACATTCTCCCTGCCTTGAGCAGATTGAGTATCTCCCGACGAATGGGATCGGAAAGCGCTTTCATGGTGTTTTGAAGTCCCATATGCCCTCCTTCGTTTAACATTTAACTTAATTGTTAAATATATTATAGCACATGATTTCCGTTTTGTCAAGAGGGAGTGGAATTTTTTTATAAGAGCATAAAAAAGTCAGCAGAGGCGCCGCTCTTACTTGCTCAAATTCTATTTGTCGAATTTTTAGCAAAAATGCCGGATTGACACGACAGGAAAAATATGCTATAATTAAAACAACTTACCTCGCTAAAGTAAAGGAGAGCACTTATGACACCTATCCATTTCGGCACCGGCGGCTGGAGAGCCACCATCGGTGATGATTTCATCAAGGAAAATATCTACCGCGTCGCGCAGGGCATCGCCAACATGATGACCGCACAGGGCAAAAACGATACGCCCATTGTCATCGGACACGACCGCCGTTTTCTGTCCGACACCGCCGCAAAATGGGTCGCTGAGGTGCTTTGCGCCAACGGCTTTACCGTCCATTTCATTGACCGCAGCGCGCCCACGCCGCTGGTCATGTTTCTGGTCAAGGATCAGAAGCTGCGCTTTGGTATTGAGATCACAGCCAGCCATAACCCCGCCTCGGATAACGGCATCAAGCTGATCGTCGAGGAGGGTCGCGACGCGCCGCTGGAGTGTACAAATGAGCTGGAAAAGTATATCGCCGCCGTCACGCCCGATGACATTCGTTCCCTGCCCTTCGCCGACGCCAAGGCCGAAGGTCTTGCCATCTCGATGCATGCCCCCTTTGATACCTTTATCGATTCGATCCTCTCCCGACTGGACCTTCCTGCCATCCGTCAGCGTGACCTTCGCATTCTGTTCGACCCGATGCACGGCTCCGGCAACTATCCTTTGACCGTCATTCTCAACACCGCGCGCTGCACACTGGATACCATCAATTATAATAAGGATGCCTACTTCGGCGGTGAAAATCCTGCGCCGACCCGCCGCACCCTGGAGGATCTTTCCATCATGGTCTGCCACGGCGGCTACGATCTTGGCATTGCCTTTGACGGCGACGGCGACCGCTTGGGTATCATCGACAACGCCGGCAACTACATGGATGCCAACAGCATTCTGGTCATGCTGTACTACTATTTGCACGAATATCGCGGTTGGCACGGTCCCGTCGTCCGAAACCTTGCGACCACGCATATGTTGGATCGCGTGGCGGAATCCTTCGGCGAGATCTGCTACGAGGTGCCCGTCGGGTTCAAATACATATCTGCCAAGATCGACGAGGCCGATGCCGTCCTTGGCGGCGAATCGTCGGGTGGCTTGACCGTGCGCGGTCACATTCACGGCAAGGACTCCATCTACGCCGCCTCGCTGTTCGTCGAGATGGTCTGCGCCACCGGCAAAACGCCCGCCGAATTCTGGGCAGAGCTGGTCGAAAAATACGGTCACTATTCCATGCAGGAGGACAATCTGCGCTTCCGTCCCGAGAACAAGGCCAAGATCAACCGCATCATCATGGAGGACAAGCAGCTGCCTGCCTTTGAGAAGGCCATCAGCCGCGTCAGCTATGAGGATGGCTGCAAAATCTACTTTGCGGACGATTCCTTCCTGATCTGCCGCTTCTCCGGCACCGAGGCACTCCTGCGCATCTTCGCGGAGGCAGCCGATGCCGAGACCGCACGTCGCCTGATCGCCACCATGCGCACCTTCCTTGGCGAGTATTTGCTGTAACAATGCTTTCTTTCGCTACTCAATATGCGATTTGCACCGCACCTATGCCTCCCTTGTGTAAAGGGAGCCTCGGGCGCTCTCGCGCCATAAAAATCTGCTGCTTAATCCTCCCTACGGTCAATCTCCATAGGGAGGATTCTCCGCTTCATCTTCATGTAACACGGCACCCTTTTTAAGCCCTGCTTCAATTCCCGTTAAGAATCGCTCTCTTGTTTTTTTTCGCCGACCGTGGTACAATAAAGGCATCACACACGAAAAGGAGATTTCCCATGACGATCGGAAATAAGATCAAGCAGCTGCGCCGGGAGCGCGACCTTACCCAGGAGCAGCTTGCCGAATACCTGAATGTATCCATATCCGCCGTTTCCCAGTGGGAGAGCGGCAAAACGCTGCCCGACATTTCGCTGATCCTGCCGCTGGCCAACTTCTTCGACGTTAGTACCGACACCCTGTTCGGTCGCTGCGAACAGGCAAAGGAGGAGATCATCGCCGAGTACGATCAAAAGTCGAGCGAATACGCCAACCGCGGCGACGTCCGGGCAAATCTTGCCCTGTGGCGAGAGGCGGCTGAACAGTACCCCGGCGACTTCCACGTGCTGAGTATGCTGGCCCATTCGTTGTTTTCTACCGTACACGCTCCGGGGGATCAAGACGACAAAATCGCCAACGCAAAGGAATGCGTCACCGTCTGTGAACGTATTCTGCGCGACTGCACCGAAAGTTCCCCTCGTGGCACCGCCATTCAACTGCTGACTCTGCTCTACGGCAATAAGCGGCTCCCCTTTGCCGACGAGGATACCGCTGTCAAATATGCAAGCATGGGCGACAGCATCTACGTCAGCCGCGAGATCCTTTTGGAACACGCCTACTTTACCGAAGAAAACAAGCAAAAAGGGATCGGGCAAATGCACCATAACACGCTAACGTTTATGGATATTCTGACCCGGTATATTGCGCAACCCTGGTACGCACCGCCCGAGGAGGGGATCGAGGGCAACAAGCGCGCCATCGCTCTATGGGAGACGCTGATCGAGGACGGCAATTATCTCTTTTACCATTGTCGCCTGGAAGACTTTTACCGGGGCTTGGCATATCAGTACGCCAAGCTGCAGGATCGCGAAAACGTTCTCTCCTCTTTGCGCTCGGCACTGTATCACGCCAAGCGCTACGACGAGCAGCCCGAGGGTGAACAGCATTACACCGCCAAATTCGTCTGCCAAGCCACCTCCAATCGCGCCAAGACCTCTAAAAACTTTACGGAAAGTGAGGTCGATCTGGTTTTGAACGACATGCAAAACAAGGTCTATGATTTTCTGCGCGACGACCCCGAATTTGCCGCGCTGGCAGACACGTAAGCGATTCAACCGTCCTTCAACCGATAAGAGAAGCAAATCAACAAATAGTTGCTTGACAAGTGCAACTTTTTGTGATAGAATATAGGCAAAATACAACCGCTCCATAAGAGAAAGGACTTATTTATGAACTACAAAAACAACATCGGCTATTTTGCCAAGAGCGACAACATGCGCTCCGTCGGACTCTGCATGCTGGTCGGCGGCTTCGCGGCGCTCTGCCTCGGCTTCGCCACCAGCTACATTCTCTTTATCATCGGTACCGTTCTGCTGATCCCCGGCGCCGTTCTCTACATCATCGGTGCAGCCGGCCGCTCCAGCGACGAGGATATCAAGCACTGCATTGAACGCGGCTGCGAGGGCATGGAGGTCGAGCTGAGCGAGGATCGCGCCTACAACAAGCGCATCTTGCCCAAGACCGAGCCCGAGGTTCTCAAGGACTACGAATACCGCGAGGGCCTGATGCTGACCCGCTCCAAGAGCAATTCCCTGCGCTCGTCTGAGTACACCAAGACCATTCTGTACTTCCTGACCGACGCTCTGTACGTTGTCACCCGTACCTTCTCCCTGGTCGAGGACAACGTCCGCAACGCGACGCTGGAGATTCCCTTCCTGTCAACGGACAAGGTGGAAATCGTCCGTGAGACGCCCACGCTGCACTTCGGTAAGAAGACGTTCAACGCGCACTACGCCCGCCTGGTCATTCGCTACGAGGGCGACAAGGTGCTCAACGTACCCATTCACGACGATATCACCGCCGATCAGCTGGCTGCACGTATCACAAGAATGGTAGAAGACTCTAAAAAAGCACAGGCATAACGACAAAGGCCGCCCGGATATATCTCCGAGCGGCTTTTTGTTATTGATGCTGCACAAAACCGCACGCCCGAATTTGTGCAGGGTCAACGAAATTTTCCTCGCAACAAAAAATTCACATTTTATTCATTGACAAATGGAAAATTTTTCTGTATACTGATATTGCATCAAGG
>JAFTSR010000383.1 GCA_017467225.1 Clostridia bacterium
GCGCTGTTGGCCATTCGCCGCATGGCGGCTGAGGGTCGGACGCCGGCTGAGATGTCCAAGGCCTTGCGAATGCATGAATTCCGCGTGGGACTTTACGCCAAAAGTGCCGCGCGGCGCACGGTAGCGGAGCTGGAGGGTATGGTCGCGGCATGCGCCGAGGCGGACTCTGCGCTCAAGCTGTCGCCGCAGAGCGGATATTTGATTCTCGAGCAGCTGATGTGCCGCGGAGGGTGACGGGGGAGCATTTTGGGAAGTGCGAACATAGCTTTTTAATCTTGATAAGTTCATTCTTCACTTCTTTGACAAAAGTCAAAGAAGTGAAGCGAAGAAAACTTGCACAGGGGGAAGTATCCCCCTATGTACCCCCTCGGTTTGTGCGCTTTTTGTCCGTATGGGCCTAAAGTTGTTAGGGAGGCGGCTTCGCTATAGCCGCAATGTTTGGTGGTTTCATTTGCGAAATGATGCCGTCCGGGCGTCAAGGCAAACTCGTCGTTTCGACGCAGTCGAAACATTGCTTCAGCCGTAATTTCCTAATAAAGCAAAAACACGGGAGGGGTTCGCCCCTCCCGTTTGATTTTGTTTGAAATTTAAGCATTGCCTTTGATTAAAAGTTTTTGAAAAGGGGGTGCGGGGGAGAAACTTTTTTTCAAAAAGTTTCTCCCCCGCATAATTCATACCTTCACATCACTGCGCATACTCGCGGTACAGCTCGGCGAAGACGTCGGGTCGCACAACGACGACCTTTTTATCGGTAGCCGCCTGGAGCTGCTGATGGTAGGTCTGCATCATGCTGACGTTATCCAGCATGGAGTTCGCATAGACGAACACCTTGGCAAAGACGATGCCGTCCTTGGTCTTTTTGGCCTGCGTCAGATAATTCTTGAGCTGCGGACCGAGATCACCGGCAAAGGTAGTCAGATTGCTACGGCAGCGAACAATGTCCTCCACCAGATAGATCGACTGCTTGAAATCCGACGTACCGCCGATCGCCGGCGTATTGTTGCCGTAGGACGTGTACAGTGAGGTAATGTTGGAGCACTCAAAGAAATAGCGTTCTGCCATTTCGTCGGAGATATTGTGAATTGCACGCAGCACCGAGGTGTCGGTCTGGCCTGCCACGTAGTCGGTCAGCTCCAGCATGCGCGTCATAATTTTCTCACGGTCGTCCTCTTTGTAGAGCACGCCGAAATCGTCGGGCGAGGACAGATTGGAAATGCCGCCGCCGTCCATAAAGAAGTAGTCGTTGGGCGTTGCCTTGGCGTAGAAATTCTCCAGGATTGCAGGAGCAACGTAATACAGCGCACCGCAGTAGGAATATCCCTTGGCGGTCTTGGCTCGCGCCGCCTCATCCGCGAAGTAGGGCATCCACAGATGGTAGTCCCAGGAGAGGTTGTCACCCTCGGAGATATCAAAGGTCACATAGACCGTGTCCTTCTCCAGCGCGGTCACCTCGGCAGGCTCCTTTTGCTTGAGCTCACCGTGCTCAAGGCTATTGAACAGCGACATGTTGGGCGTCGAGAAGCCGTAAGTAAAATACTTGCCAAACTGTCCGCAGATCTGGAACATCTCAAACTCGGGGAAGCAGCCGCCGCCACGACCAATCACGCCGGTATTGGGCGCGGTCGAGGCGAAAATGCTCATGTAGAAATCATAATCCTCCAGCGTCTGCACGTCGGTGGTGCAGAAGGCAAAGCCGCGGGACATGACCGCGTAGTCGCGGCAGGCACGGGTGGTGTGACCCTCGCTCTCAGCCGCCGCCGAGGTGTGGAACAGCACCGTCTTGGAGAACTGATCGCCGTAGGTATTCCACAGCCACATGTAAGCGTCAATTGAGGACTCGAAACGATTGTCCAGGCGGAACAGAACGTCCTTCTTGATATCGTCCTTCATCTTATTGTAGCGTGCCTCGGACAGATAGACACCGTCCAGAACGCCTGCCAGCGAGGTAGCTACGTTCTCGTTATAGTTGGTGGCAAAGCAGTTGCCCACGATGACACCCTTGTAGTAGTCGACAAACTTGACCAAAAGCTCATCCAGCGTGCTCTTGACCAGCGTTCTGCCCTTTTTCTCCAAAAGCTCCAGATATTCCTGCTCGTCGTCAATGTTGTTGTAGCGCGAGTCATCGTTGTAAGCGCGGTAGTCCAGATAGATCTGCGGCGTGGTGCGGTTGACCAAGCCCTGCAGCGTGGTTGCCGTCAGAAGATCCTCGTGAGAGATGGTCATGGCGTTGATGACGTAAATGGTCTGTGCCGGCGCGTTCTCGGACTTGGGATATACCTCCTCGTCGCCGATCTCAATGTCAGGCGCATCGTAGCGACGAGGCTGGATGGCATCGATCTCCTCAATGTACAGATCCTTGACAGCCACGGTATAATCCGCACCTACGACGCTGATGGCCACATCGCTGTTCTCCACCAGCGGTGCATCGCTGTTGGCAACGTTCATCTCGCCCAGGAAAACGCCGTTCATGTAGTAATGCACGCAGCCTGCCTCGGGATGCACCTCAACGCGGAAGGTGTAGTTGTTCGGGCTACCCTTGAACGTCATACCGCCGCGCTCGTAGGTGCCGCGACCGAAGCGAACAAAATTGCCCTGAATGCCAAAGCAGATGTGCTCCACGCCACTCGTTCCGGTGTTGATAAACAGCTGTATAATGGGCATGGCACCCTCTCTGTGCTCCACGGTAAACTGTACGCGGTAGCTGCCGTCCTCGGTTTTGTGCTTCCATTTTGAGGTCGAGATCACATCCTTGAAAATGACCTCATCCTCGGTGACGGTCACGTAACCGCCGGTCGCCTGATAATCCGCCTTGAGGTCGATCGGATCCGACCAGCATTCCTCGATCGGCTTGACGACACGTCCCGACTCTAAAATTTGTCCCACTGTTTTGCCCACCTCCCGGGTAATCGTTACCTTGGCGTCCTCACGCTTGGGATTTTCGTAGTGATCGACATTGTAGCCGATGGTCATCTCCAAAAAGCGGTTGATCGCGTAGATGGTGTCTACCTCGCTGTAGCCGACGACGAAGATTTTAGTTCCCTCGGCAGCGATGATATACTCGCCCTCGGACAGCTGCGCATAGACGGCATTTTCCTCGGGGATGTTGGTATGACCAACGATAATTTCGTACTCGGCACGGTTGTTGATGTTTTCATCCACGTAATCCGTGCCAACGTTGAGCGCCGCGCCGCAAATCTCCTCGATGACAGCACGCATTTTTCCAAATTCATTGCGCAGCGCGATACCTGCCACGTCGGAGCGCATCAGCGTATATCCCGACAGATCGATGCGACTATCCTCAACGGGCGGCTCCACATCCTCGCCCGGCTGCTGCTCATCCTCCCGGGACGTATCGTCCGTACAGGAGATCAACAGCGCAAGGGATAACAGCAGCGCCAGCACAAGGCACAGCGTGCGGCATACAAATCTCAAATGTTTCATAGTTTCCTCCGTGTTGTTTGGTAATTACTTGCCAAGCTCTCTTTCAAGCATAGCAAAGAAGGTATAGGGATCAACCACCTCAATATAGCCGTCATCTCCCTGCTCGTCCAGGATTTCCTGCGCACGTGCAAACACCTCGCATGCCATGGTGGGCGTGATGATATTGGTCTTGATGGGGTAGAAGTTGCGCTTTCTTCCCGCCTGAATAAATCTGACAACGTTCTGCGCAGCCGCCTCCACCTGATCGTGTCGGGTAAAGCCGGAGTCCTGCGCCACACCGCTGACGGCAATATCTTCGAACAGCGTGGTACCGGAATCGTTGCCCGGCCAGTTCCAGACACCGATACCGTCGGGAGAGAACTCTGCGTAGGTCTTGAGCACCGCCTTGCTGTTGTGCGAATAGCCGGTGTTACCGTCAAGGATCATACCCGTGATGGTGATATCCAAAAGATCGTACCACTCCCGGCACCAGCTTTCCCACTCATCCAGTCCATCGGGCAGATCGGAGTGCTTTCTCTTGCCCTCCAGCAGCAACAGCGGATTGACGTAGCCTGCGCCGCTGTCACCTGCGATAAAGAAATCGTTGTCGGTGGCGGTGTGATAGAAGACATCCCACAGCATGGGAACGCGCTCATACAGGTTCGGGTTGAACGCCCAGGCCATCAGAATTTCTCCGCGCTTTTCATCCTGCCATGCCTGGTTGGCCGCCAGATGGTAGGTCCAGGAGACAGCATCGTAGTCGCCGCCGTAAATGAAAACGTAATATGCGTCCTTGTCATACTCCGGCAGATTGTCCAGCGCCTTCTGACGGTTCTCTGCCTGCGAATAGTCGACCTGACCCTCGTACTGCGCATAGATCGAGCAGTTATACAAGGAGGACGGTCCGGGACAGTCGGCAACGACAGCGATATTGTACGCCGACATAACCTCAACCGTCGTCCACTCAGCCATGACGGCGTCGTACTTGCCGCCCTGCTGGTCGGTGTACTTATACGGGAAGGGCGGAAAGCCGATGCACTGCGAGAACTCGCCCATATTGGTCTCATACTGGAACAGCAAAATTTCCTTGAGGATCTCATAATCCAGACCCACGCGCTGATCGGGGTCGTCGGTGGCGGGATGGTCACCGAACATCGCCAGATCAAAGGTGAAAATGCCGTTGGCCACGATGTAATCCTGGCTGGGCAGGTAGGTCTCGTAGACCGAATTGTCAAGATATGTGCCTTTTCCCTTGGCACTCAGCGGATAAAAGTCGGTCATGTAGGCGATGTGTGCATAGTCGCACTTCTCCGCCTTGAGATAATTCTCGATCGCCCAGACGTAGGCGTCGCACTTAGCAGAGCCGGTCGACTCGCGCTCCGTCTCCCAGACGGTGCCCTCACCGGTGAACTTGCCGCACAGATCCATCTTGACGATATCCGCGCCAAACTTGGCGATCAGCATCTGATACAGCGACGCTGCATCCTCGCTATACATAACCGGCAGATAGTCGTCCGCACCGCAGACGGTGGTCGCCAGATTGGAGGTCGCGGGAACGCTCGGATCCCACACGACGATGCCGTAATCCTTGATCTGCTCACCGAAGGCGTTCAAAAGCGCGTTGAAATCATTGAGCGTCTTTTTCTTCATGCCGTACAGCGGCGCATCGGTGAAAGAGCGCAAAAAGCGGAACCAGTTCATCGACTGTCCCTCGTCGATATACAGCGTGGGGGTCTTGCGGTTGAGCAAGCCCTGCAGGCTGACGGCAAACTTGGTCATATCATAATTGAGAACCTTATCCCCTGTGGCGCCCCAGAAAATGCGGTGATTGGCAACGTAAATGGTGCCCTTATCGCCGCTGTTAGCGCCCTCGGCCTCCTTGAAATTGGACAGATTGGAAAAATCAACGTCCTCAAATGCTACATAATCATACATAGATTGGTCCTCCTTTTGGGGATCATCCGTCGGTGTCTCGGGCGTGACCGGCTGGTCAACGGGCGGCTGATCCGGCTGATTCTCGGGCTGCTCCGGTTGCTCGGTGCATGCGACCGCCAGCGGCAAAACGCACAGCAGCGAAAGAGCCAAGCACAACAGTTTTTTGCATACGTTGGATTTCATATGTTGTCCTCCAATAGATAGAATGGTAAGAAAAGTATAGCATATTCACCCAAAAATGTCAAGAGAACACAGCAAAAAATAGCGCGACATTCCAAAGAATGCCGCGCTGCGCTCTTACATATTATTTAATTTGAATATCGATGTCTCCCGTAGAGGTGCTTATCTTGCACGTTCCGCAATCCGTTCCATCGGGCGGCACGCGCACGTCGCCGGTAGACGTTTCGATTTCAAATATCTTGGGTGAGAGCAGCGTGCCCTCAACGTCGCCGGTGGTGGTTGTAAAGCTAAGCTCGCCGGCATCACTATTGCGAACTTCCACATCTCCCGTATCTGCCCGTATCGCCAACCGATCAGCCGTGCAATCCGATATCAGCACATCTCCCGTGTTCACAAGGGCAAACATCCACGCAGAAGAGCATTCTTTGAACGCCACATCACCGGTGTCTGTGCCTATGCTGATTCGTTTCGCATCCCGCACTCGCGTCAAGCTGATATCTCCGGTCTGCGAGGAAATATTCAGTTTGGATAACGAATTTGTATCCGATATCGACACATCGCCTGTATCCGTTATTATCGTCAATCCGGACTGTGCCGTTGCTCCCTTGATCACAATGTCACCCGTATCACTCTGCATATTTCCCAAATCAAATGTACACCATTCGGGTATTGTGATATCACCCGTCGAGGTTGTAACAAAAAACCTCTGATAGCTTTCCTTCGGCAAATAGATTTCGATACGTGAGCGCTCCGCCCACACCGCAAATTTCTCAAACCAGCGACGGGTATCCTCCTCGCGCACGGTTAAAGTATCCTCATTCACCTTCGCAGTATGCCGAACCCCCGAGGGCGCGTGACACACAACACGGCAAGCTCCGTCTGTCGCCTGAGAAAAGGATACATCACAATCCGTCCGCTCTATGGCAATATGAAGAAAGTCCTCTGATACAGGGATCGTATGATCGAGATAGACAGGCGCGAACGTAGACATTTTGTCATCCAGCGGGCGCAAGGAAAGCCCCACCATCGCCAACACCACGCCGCAGCCAAACAGAACCGCCGCGACGATCAGCGCAACTTTCTTTGAAGTTTTCATACGTTACCTCCTTTTCCGATCAGGGCACGCTTGACGCCGCGCCCGAACAAGCCACTCAGCGCAATCAGTCCCTTTGCCGCCAGGTTGCAGCCCAGCAGCATGAAAATGGTCAAACCTGCCAGAATGCACGCCGCACCGAGCGAGGTCAGCGCAAGCGCGCCGTACCCGGTGGCAAGCATGGCCACGCAAGCGGCGGCACAGGCCAACGCGCTGCAGCCAAGGGCTAGGTCGGTGGCGTACAAAGCGATGATAACCGCCCAGATGGTGATATACACCGACAGCAGCACCGCAAAAGCTGCGATCAGCAGCGGAAACCACAAGGGAAAGCCCAGAATGAGCAGCGTGATTTCCCAGCCGGACAGCGTACGGCGCGGCTTGAGCTTGTTTTTGATCAGTCTGGGCAGCGATACTTCGCTGAGCACCTGCGCGGCGATCTCCTCAACCGTACCGACGGCGGCAACGGCCTCCTCCTCGGGAACGCCGTCCTCCACGCGATCGTCGATCATCTCGCAGTAATATTCCACCGCGCGCTCGACATCCTCCTCGGGCAGTCCCGCAAGGGCGTGGCACAGCGCAATCTGAAATTCTGTTTTAGTCATCAGCTTTTGCCTCCTCTCTTGTCACAAAGCGATAAATCTGCTCCATCTGCGCCCATTCCTGCTGAAATTCCTGCAGTCGGGCAAGCCCTGCCTGCGTGATGCGGTAATATTTTCGCAGTCTGCCGTTGTGCTCCGCCGAGCGGACGGTCAAAAGCTCGCTCGCCTCCAGGCGGCGCAGGATGGGGTAAAGTGTTGATTCCGAAATTTCCACGTACGGTTTCATATCCTTGATGATCTGATAGCCGTAGGATTCCTCATTTTTGATGGCGGCCAAGACGCAAACGTCCAAAAGTCCGCGCTTCATCTGTATATCCACGTCAACACCTCCTTACGTATAATAC